>CAZLJL010000390.1:0-1500 GCA_964559785.1 uncultured Bifidobacterium sp. | reverse complement strand
AATCTTTGCGCTCCCAAAGCTTGGCGATACCGTCGCTTGCCTCCCCGCTCTTGTTCGCATAGTCGCTATCGAGCTGATACAAGCCAGCACCCGCGTGGGTATCAATCACCATGTAGGGCGTGGGCTTCTGGTTCAGATACGCCAGCAGCTGTATCAGCACCGTGTGCTTGAGCACGTCGGCGTGATTCCCAGCGTGAAAACCATGACGGTAACTAAACATGAGCGGGTATCTTCGGTGGATGTGGTGATACCAAACGATTCGCTTGGACCCCACACAAGTGACAATGAAACTCGAGAAGCGCGGCGCGTGCCCGCCCGTAGAGACTGGTCGATATGGGCAGATTTTAGCGGAACAGGCGGCGTCCCTCTCGTTTTCAACCCCACGAAAAAAAAGACCAGTCAGTGCGACTGGTCTTCGGACACGGGGCGGCTTCCTTGTGGGAAGCGCCCGTGGTGTTGATCGTTAGCTGAGTCTCAACGCGTTTCGCGCTTCAGACCCAGAACCTGTTTCGCTGGGCCGATGGCTAGGCGGCAGCACCGCAGACAGTACAAGACGTACGGCAAGGTGCTGCCAACACCGCTAGCGGCCTAGCGGGACAGGTTATTAGGCGACTTTGCGCTCGAAGAACTGCTCATCCTCTGTCGAACCATGCAGCGCGGTAGTCGAGGACTGACCCTGCTGAATCGTCTGCGTCACTGCGTCGAAGTAACCGGTACCGACTTCACGCTGGTGCTTGACCGCAGTGAAACCACGATCGGCGGCGGCGAATTCTGCTTCTTGCAGCTCGACGAAGGCGGACATTTGGTTGCGTGCGTAGCCGTGCGCGAGGTTGAACATGGAGTAGTTCAGTGCATGGAAACCTGCCAGCGTGATGAACTGGAATTTGTAACCCATTGCGCCCAACTCTTTCTGGAATTTTGCGATCGTAGCGTCGTCCAGATTCTTCTTCCAGTTGAACGATGGCGAGCAGTTGTACGACAGCAGCTTGCCTGGGAACTTGGCATGAATCGCTTCTGCGAATTTCTTGGCAAATGCAAGGTCCGGCTTGCCGGTCTCGCACCACACCAGATCTGCATAAGGCGCATACGCCAGACCACGCGAGATGGCTTGCTCAATACCTGGCTTGGTCTTGTAGAAGCCCTCGACAGTGCGCTCGCCCGTGCAGAATGGCTTGTCGTTATCATCGACGTCAGAAGTCAGCAAATCAGCGGCCTCTGCATCGGTACGCGCCACCAGAATGGTCGGCGTGCCCATCACATCGGCTGCCAAGCGAGCAGCGTTCAGTTTCTCAACCGCTTCACGGCTCGGCACCAGAACTTTGCCGCCCATGTGGCCGCACTTCTTGACCGAAGCAAGCTGATCTTCGAAGTGAACGCCCGATGCGCCTGCTTCGATCATGGCCTTCATCAATTCAAACGCATTCAGAACACCACCGAAACCGGCCTCGGCATCAGCGACGATCGGTGCGAAGAAATCGATGTCTTCCTTGCCCTCGGACC
>CAZLJL010000389.1:0-1500 GCA_964559785.1 uncultured Bifidobacterium sp. | reverse complement strand
ACAAATGACAGCACGCACCGCTTGCCACGGTTTGCAGGTGGATACCATCCTGTACCGCTTTATCGAGGACAAGGTCTTGCCCGGAACCGGTATCGACAGCGACCTCTGGTGGCGTGGATTTTCGCAAATCGCCTATGATCTCGCGCCGAAAAACGCCGAGCTTCTGGCCGAGCGCGATCGCTTGCAAAGCGAATTGGATGCGTGGCATAGCACTCACCCCGGACCCATCCGTGACATATCGGTTTATCGCAAGTTTCTGGAATCAATTGGCTACCTCTTGCCGGTACCCAAGGCAGTGAAAGTGACGACGGACAATGTCGACGCCGAACTGTCCACTACCGCCGGGCCTCAGCTGGTGGTGCCGATTCTAAATGCCCGCTATGTGTTGAACGCTGCCAATGCGCGCTGGGGCTCGTTGTACGACGCGCTCTATGGTACTGATGCAATTCCCGAAGCGGGTGCGACACGCGACGGCGGCTACAACCCGGTGCGCGGTGCAAAAGTCATCGCGTTCGCGCGCAGTTTTCTCGATCAAGTAGTGCCACTGGCATCGGGCTCGCATGCGGATGTCGCCGCTTACCGTGTGGGTGGCGCTCACTTACAGGCGGTAATGCAAGACGGTACTGCGATGGGCCTCGCCGACGCATCCAAGTTTGCTGGCTATCAAGGTGACCCCGCCGCGCCTGCGGCGGTGCTGCTCAAAAATAACGGTTTGCATATCGAGCTTAGGATCAATCGCGATAGCACGATTGGCAAACAAGATATTGCGGGCGTGGCCGACATTGTGGTCGAGTCTGCCCTGTCGACGATTCTTGATCTTGAAGACTCGGTCGCTGTAGTGGACGGTACCGATAAAGTTGCGGCCTACGAGAATTGGCTCGGTATTCTGAAAGGCAGCTTGGTCGAGCAGGTGAGCAAGGGCGGAAAAACATTTCAGCGCACCTTGAACCCAGACCGTGAGTACATCGGCGCTAATGGCAAGCCGTTCAAGCTGCATGGACGCTCATTACTATTCTTGCGCAATGTCGGTCACTTGATGACCAACCCGGCGATCCTGATGGCCGAGGGCAAAGAGATACCTGAAGGTATTCTTGACGCCGTCGTTACCACGACGATTGCATTGCATGATTTGCACCGCCCGGCATCTCAAACCATTGGTAATACGCGTGCCGGTTCGGTGTACATCGTCAAGCCGAAAATGCACGGCCCCAAAGAGGTGGCGTTTGCTGTCGAGTTGTTTGGGCGCGTTGAGGCCTTGCTCGGCTTGAAGGAAAACACGGTCAAGCTCGGCATCATGGATGAAGAGCGACGCACCTCCACCAACCTTAAGGCCTGCTTGCAGGAAGCGGCAGCAAGAGTCGCTTTCATCAATACCGGTTTCCTTGATCGCACCGGCGACGAGATTCATTCCTCGCTTTTGGGTGGCCCCATGCTGCGCAAAGGCCACATGAAAACCTCGACATGGCTGGCGGCGTATGAGCGCAGCAATGTGCTGACGGG
>CAZLJL010000388.1:0-1500 GCA_964559785.1 uncultured Bifidobacterium sp. | reverse complement strand
CGTGCTGAAGACGAAGGGCCGATGCTTATCCGTTCAGGGCGGATCATGGCCGTTGGGTAGCCAGTAAGGGCCAGCGCCGCCTCATGCTCGAGTACATTTGCCGCACCCAGAAATTCGGCGACAAAGCGCGACGTAGGTCGCTCATAGAGTGCACTCGGGCTATCGACCTGCTCCAACCTTCCCTGATTAAACACGCCGATCCGATCGCTGATCGAAAAAGCCTCATGCTGGTCATGTGTCACCAGCACGAAGGTGATACCTAGCCGTCGCTGCAGTTCTTTCAGCTCAACCTGCATCTGCTCACGCAGTTTCAAATCGAGTGCGCCAAGAGGCTCGTCTAGCAGCAGCACCTTGGGCTCGCTCACTAGCGCCCGCGCGAGCGCAACGCGCTGCCGCTGACCTCCCGATAACTGCGCAGGTTTGCGCTTGGACATGTCGGGCAAGCGAACCACTTCAAGCATTTCGCTTGCGCGCTGCTCTCGCTCGACTTTCGGCACCCCGCGCACCATCAGCGAATAGGCAACGTTTTCCAGCACCGTCATGTGCGGAAACAAAGCGTAATCTTGGAATACCGTAGTAACAGGTCTTGCAAAGGGTGGTAACGCACTGACCGCGTTACCGTAAATGCTGATGCTACCCGCCGTCGGCCGGGTGAAACCGCCGATCATGCGTAAACAGGTCGTCTTGCCAGAACCAGATGGCCCGAGCAACGTGAAAAACTCGCCAGCAGCGATATCGAGGGTGACATCATCCACTGCACGCACGGCGCGGCCAGCAGAGACGAACACACACGACACCTGACTCAGGCTGACAGCATGCGCCATGAAAGTGCTCCGGATTAAACCGCCAGTGCGCGTCATACCAGCGCGCTGGCGGTCAGGCTAGCTTATCTACCGCCCAGAATGGCGATGTAATCCGAAACCCACTTATGGTAAGGGACACACTGGTTGTTCTGACTCTTGCATTGAGTCACCGGCGTGCGCCAGAAAGAGATTTTCTCGAAGTCTTTGTAGCCTTGGTTGGCGCAGCCCTCATCGGTCAGCAGCTTGTTACCTTTACAGGCTGCAGGTACTGCAGGAACCGATCCGAACCAAGCCGCGAGGTCGCCCTGTAGCTTGGGATTGAGCGAGTGCTCAAGCCACATGTAGGCGCAATTCGGGTGCTTGGACTCAGCGTGCAACATCGAGCTGTCAGCCCAACCGGTAGCTCCCTCAACTGGCACGACTGTAGCAATCGGTGCTTTTTTCGAACGCAGAATATTCGACTGGAACTGCCACGAGCTGGACGCGACCACGCCCTCGTTAGTGAAGTCGTCGATCTGGACGAAAGCATCATGCCAGTACTTGCCGACCAACTTGCGCTGGGCACGTAGCAAATCGAGTGCAGCTTTGTACTGGGTCTCGTTCAGCTCATAGGGATCCACGATGCCGAGCGAGGGATTTTTCTTTTTAAGGTACAGGGCAGCGTCAGCGATGTAGATCGGACCGTCGAATGCCTGAA
>CAZLJL010000387.1:0-1501 GCA_964559785.1 uncultured Bifidobacterium sp. | reverse complement strand
TCATCGTGTTCCTGAACAAGTGCGACATGGTCGACGACGCTGAGCTGCTGGAGCTAGTCGAGATGGAAGTGCGCGAGCTGCTCTCGAAGTACGAGTTCCCGGGCGACGATCTGCCGATCATTCGTGGTTCAGCCAAGCTGGCCTTGGAAGGCGACAAGGGCGACTTGGGCGAAGCGGCGATCATGAAATTGGCCGAGGCGCTGGACAGCTACATTCCGACGCCTGAGCGCGCGATTGATGGTGCGTTCTTGATGCCGGTGGAAGATGTGTTCTCGATCTCGGGTCGCGGTACGGTGGTGACGGGTCGCGTGGAGCGCGGCATCGTCAAAGTCGGCGAGGAAATCGAGATTGTGGGTATTCGTGACACGCAAAAGACCACTTGCACGGGCGTGGAGATGTTCCGCAAGCTGCTCGATCAGGGTCAGGCGGGCGACAACGTCGGCGTGCTGCTGCGTGGTACCAAGCGTGAAGACGTTGAGCGTGGTCAGGTGCTGGCTAAGCCGGGTTCGATCAAGCCGCATAAGCACTTCACGGGTGAGATTTATGTGTTGTCGAAGGATGAGGGTGGTCGTCATACGCCGTTCTTCAACAACTACCGTCCGCAGTTTTACTTCCGTACGACGGATGTGACGGGTGCGATCGAGCTGCCTGAGGGCAAGGAGATGGTGATGCCTGGCGATAACGTGTCGATCACGGTCAAGCTGATCAACCCGATTGCGATGGAAGAGGGTCTGCGCTTTGCGATTCGCGAAGGTGGCCGTACGGTTGGCGCCGGCGTGGTCGCCAAAATCATCGAGTAATTGCTGTTCCGGTTCGCCGGATGATTGAATCAATGCCGCGGGCTTAACCGCCTGCGGCTCGCTCTTTAAGGAAGCAACATGGAAAAGCAGAAGATACGTATTCGACTGAAAGCTTTCGACTATCGACTCATCGATCAGTCGGCGCTTGAGATCGTCGATACAGCGAAGCGCACCGGTGCTGTGGTCAAGGGCCCAGTGCCGCTGCCGACCCGCATTCAGCGCTGGGATGTGCTGCGTTCGCCGCACGTGAACAAGAGTTCGCGCGACCAGTTTGAGATTCGTACCCATCAGCGTTTGATGGACATCGTTGACCCGACCGACAAGACGGTAGATGCGCTGATGAAGCTGGATCTTCCCGCCGGCGTCGACGTTGAGATCAAGCTGCAGTAATAATAAAAAAGCATTAAATTTAGAGGCGGATTTCGACAGGCTTGTCGAAATCCTCGCCTCGCGTTATAATTTTTGGCTTGGTCGAGCGCACGCGCTTTTGATCAACTGAATTTCTAAACACAGCCCCGCCCAATCGAAGGTGGGAATGGAGAAAACAATGAGCCTGGGCCTTCTCGGTCGCAAGGTTGGAATGATGCGCATCTTCACGGATGATGGGGACTCTATCCCTGTTACCGTGGTCGACGTGTCCGACAACCGCGTGACGCAGATCAAAACGCCGGAAACCGATGGCTACACAGCCGTTCAGGTCA
>CAZLJL010000386.1:0-1505 GCA_964559785.1 uncultured Bifidobacterium sp. | reverse complement strand
GCAGATTGACGTCATAGTCACCTGCAGTAGCAACACGTACCGTCTCTGCAATGCTCGCTGTGGTTACTCCAAGGTCGGCAGCACGCGCGGCGTCGGGACGAACGATGATCTCTGGCCTGACCAATGATGCGCTTGAGTTGACATTGCCAATGCCATTCAGCGTTCGCAATTCACGCTCGACCATGCGCGCTGCGGCCGTCAGTGCGGCTGGGTCATCACTTTTCAACACCAGCTGCATCTTGACGCCAGTATCCGGCGGCCCGACAGTGAAGCGCGCACCAGGGATTTCATCCAGCTTGGTACGTAACTGATTCTCCAAATCTTGCAATGACTCAGTACGCTTATCACGGTGAATCACGTTCAGCGTCAGCACAGCACGCCGTGCCTCGGCGGCTGCACCGGGAGCGAATGCATCGCCACTCGAACCGCCACCGATCGAGCTAAAGATACTCTCGACACCTTTGACCTTCATCGCAGCGAGCCTTGCCTGTTCGGCTGCTGCGGTCGTCTCAGCCAAGGTACTACCTGGCGGGAGCTCGACCGTGATCTGTGTTTGTCCACGATCAGCCGGCGGTATGAAGCCAGTCGGTAGCAAAGGCACCAGCGACAATGACGCCACAAAGAAAAGCGCCGATGCGATCGCTGTCACCCACCGATAACGCAGGCACCAGCGCATGATGCGCAAGTAGTTGTGCATCAGCCAGCCGTCTTCTATCTGTACCTGCTTCGCTGGTTTAAGCAGGTAGGCCGACATCATCGGCGTCAGTAAGCGCGCCACTACCAATGACGACAACACTGCTACGGCGGCAGTCCATCCAAACTGTTTGAAAAACAGCCCTGGTACACCACCCATGAATGCGGTTGGCAGAAATACCGCGACCAAGGTAAACGTGGTGGCAATCACTGCCATGCCGATCTCATCTGCGGCTTCGAGTGCAGCTTGCATGGGTGTCTTACCCATTTGCAGGTGACGCGCAATATTTTCGATCTCGACAATCGCGTCATCTACCAGCACACCTACCACCAGTGCTAATGAGAGCAAGGTCACGGTATTGATGGTGTAGCCGAACCATGACATCGCCAGAAAGGTCGGGATTACCGACAGTGGCAAAGCAGATGCCGCCACCAAGGTCGCACGCCAATCACGTAAAAACCAAAGTACAACCAGTACCGCCAATAACGCGCCTTCGTACAGCAGAATCATCGAACCTTCGTAGTTCTCTTCCACCGGTTGAGCGTTATCGATCACTTCCTCAAAACGCAGATGAGGGTTATCTGACTCAAGCGCACTCACAACCTCGCGAACGCCTTTCGCCACCATCAATTCGCCGTAGCCCTTGGTGCGTGATATCTCGAAGCCCACCACTAATTTGCCATCCTGAGTCGCAATGGCGCGTGGCTCGGCGACGGTATCGCGAACACTCGCAATTTGATCCAGCCTTACCCGCCGGCCATCGTCGAGCGAAATTTCAATCAGCGCTAATTCAGCGGCGGTCTTGACGGTA
>CAZLJL010000385.1:0-1505 GCA_964559785.1 uncultured Bifidobacterium sp. | reverse complement strand
GCCATACGTCGATTCAATGACCAACGTATCGCCGTGATCAATGGGTACCGGCGGCCTCATCATCAGATCATCCGGACGACCAATGTCACCCGACATCAGCAAAGTGTGCTCACCATGGCGTAACTCGGCCGAGCTGGCACCGAGGATATGGCCAGCACCACGCAAGCGCAGTTGCAAGGGACCTAGTGTCATCGGTTCATCGAAGTCAATTGGTTTGAACAGCTTCAGCGCGCGCAGTGCGTCTTCTTCGGTATACAGCGGTAGCGCTGTCTGGTGCTTGGTGCTTTTATGGCGATTGGCGAACTCGGCATCCGCCTCTTGCAGGTGCCCACTGTCTGGAAGCAGCAGACCACAGAGTTCGTTGGTGGCGCGAGTGGTATATACCGGGCCTCGGTAACCCTCTCGTACCAATAGCGGTAAGGCACCAGAGTGATCGAGATGCGCATGCGTGAGTACCACCGCATCAATTTCCTTGGGCTTGACTGGCAAGGGCTGCCAGTTCAGCAAGCGCAGATTCTTGTAGCCCTGAAACAGGCCGCAATCAACCAGAATGCGCAAACCACCGGCTTCGATCAGATATTTAGAGCCAGTCACGGTTCCGGCAGCGCCAAGGAAGGTAAGCTTCATGAATGTCTCGCTTCGTTTTTTTATGTGTAGAAACATTGTATTCGATGCAATGTCACCACCCCGCCCATGACCCAACCTATAGAAACCAACGGACTAAGCAGCGCCGAGGCCGCGCGTCGTTTAGCTGCTGACGGCCCGAACGAGCTTGGCGATGCCCGCCGGCGCCCACTTCTCGCCACCATTACCGAAGTGGTGCGTGAGCCGATGTTCCTGCTACTGATTGCTGCAGGAGTGGTTTACTTTCTGATTGGCGATCGCTTCGAGGCAATGGTCCTGACTGGATTTGTGCTGGTGATCATGTCGATCACCATCTTCCAGCAACGCCGTACCGACAATGCGCTGGCCGCTTTGCGTGATCTGTCGAGCCCACGTGCGTTAGTTATGCGCGATGGTGTCATGCAGCGTATCGCCGGACGCGACGTGGTACGTGGCGATCTGCTCATGCTGCAAGAAGGCGACCGTGTACCCGCTGATGGCGAACTACTGTCCGCGCATGATTTGGCCATCGATGAATCCATGCTAACGGGTGAGTCGCTGCCCTTACCTAAGTCGAAAGCGCAAATGGTCTATGCCGGCACGTTGGTGACCCAAGGTCAGGGCACCGTCCAGGTGAGCGCCACAGGCAGCCATACCGAGATGGGACGCATCGGCAAATCGCTCGACAAAATCGATCTACCCTCCTCACCACTGCGCGATGAAATGACCCGTCTCACGCAGCGCATCGCAGCGGTGGGTGCTGTACTCGCGCTGATTCTGGTTGCTGTCTACTGGGTCGCGCGCGACAACCTACCCGAAGCGGTTCTCGCTGGTATCGCACTCGCGATGTCCTTACTGCCGCAAGAATTCCCCGTGATCATGATTATCTTTTTTGCCTTCGC
>CAZLJL010000384.1:0-1517 GCA_964559785.1 uncultured Bifidobacterium sp. | reverse complement strand
TTGCTTCTACCGGCAATAGGCCCCGCTCGGAGCCACCCCAATGTTCAATCGTTTGGAACTCGACCGGTGTCACCGCCATATAAGGCACATCAAGCGCGCTTAACATCTCTTCCGCAGCGCGCGCATCGTTATAGGCCGGCCCCCCCACCAATGAGAAACCGGTCAAGGAGATCACCGCATCGACCGTCGCACGGCCCTCTTTCATGAAGAAGCGCTCCACCGCAGGACGTGCATCCAATCCGCTGGCGTAAGCAGGTAACACGGACAAGCCACGCGCTTCCAGAGCGGTAATCACGCCGTCGTAATGCCGTGCATTACCTGCTAGCAGATACGAGCGCATCAGCAGCAAACCGACACTCGCTTTGGCACCCGCAATCGCCGGTACCCGATCAAGACGCTCACCCATACCTTTGTGAACACCCGTACCTTTCATGCGCGGGTGATACAGGCCAACCTCTGGATACTCCACGGGTGGACTAGGTGGTGCTTTACCGCGCAGGCTCTTACGCGCACCGTCGGCGTAGCCATTCACGAGAAGCTGCACCATGCCAGCGATATTTTCTTCCGAGCCGGCCAGCCAGTACTGCAGTGTCAGAAAATAAGCACGCACATCTTGCGCGGTACCGGGGATGAAACGCAGCAGCTTCGGCAGTCTGCGTAGCATCTTCATCTGCTGCGCACCAGCGGTGGGTGCTGGTTTACCGTCGGCGCTCTTGCCGCGCAGTTTTTTCAGGAAGGCCATGGGCCCACGTGTGCTGCCATCCATGCTGAAGCGACCAATACGGGTCAGCCGCATCACTTCACCTGCCGACATGATGCAGACCATCGCATCACAATGATCGCGTCGCGCCTGCAAATCAGCGAGTACGGGTGTGAAGTGATCCTCCATGAACAGCATAGAAGCGATCACGATATCGCCACTTGCAATATCTGCTTTGCAGCGCGCCAGCGCAGAGTGATCATCCGCCCACTCGGACGCTGCATGAATACTGAGCGATACCGTCGGTAGCCGCTGTTGCAGCATCCGAGCAGCACGCGCTGCGGCACCCGCCAGATGGTTATCCATCGTGACGATGACAACGCGCATGGCGCTATCAGCGGCTGTAGTGGGCTTTCGCGTCATAGAGGGTCTCGATGGTGATCTGTTGGACACCACGTTCCTTGGCGTAGCACTCAGTGTTCCTGCGTGCTTTGCCGCGTACGAAAAATGGAATCTTGCCGAGTTCACGCTCGGCATCGGTACTCCAGGTAGGAATCAACTCGCCCGCATTCGCCGGCTCGGGTACCGCTGCAGGTGCCACCACCTCGGTAGGCTCGGAGGGCAGACGCTGCGGCTTGCCCCCTTTACCCAAATGCGATGGTGCTGCGTTTTCATTGAACTCGAAATCGTCTTTGAACATCGCGATCAGGTGCTCTTCCAGCCCCATCATCAGCGGATGTACCCAGCTATCGAATAAAACATTGGCGCCTTCGAAACCCATCTGCGGCGAATGGCGCGCCGGAAAATCTTGTACGTG
>CAZLJL010000383.1:0-1518 GCA_964559785.1 uncultured Bifidobacterium sp. | reverse complement strand
GACGCCTTGCTGGATAACGAAGCCGTCATGCAAAAAGTCGAGGCTGCACGTGCCGAGGCCTATGCGCAAGGTATGGAAGCAGGCCGAAACCAGGGCAGGGATGCAGAGCGCCCGATTGCGCATCAGCAGGGCTATGACGAAGGTCTAGCCGCTGGTCTTGAGCAAGGTCGCGCCGAGACCCAAACCGACGAACAAAAACGGCAGCAAGCTGCGCACCAAGCCAAGCTGGACCAGCTGCAGTCAGTTATCGATCAATTACAAGAGCTGGCCTATAACCCGGACGCCTTGTTCGAACCCATGAAAAAACTCGCAGTGCATCTAGCGGAGCAGCTGGTGCGGGGTGAGTTAACCCAAAGCCCGCAGGCGATTTCGCGCTTGGTGGACAACGCTTTACGTGAGTTGAATTCATCGGGTGACAAGCCGGTTGTGATTCATTTGCACGCCGATGATCTGGAAGCGTATCGCCCCACAGTGGAGAAGTATGCCGATAGCCTGATTCTCCGACCTGACAATTCACTCGAGCGCGGTAGCGTACGCGTGTCGCTTGATGGCAGTGTGGTGGAAGATCTGATGCAACGCCGCGTTGAGGGTGTTAAAAAATCCATCGCGCAAGCGCCGGCACCAAGCTGGCGCACTGGCGGTAATCGTCTGTCGGATCGACTACAAACCGGCCAGCCGGTCGATGATGTGACTGTCGTTGATAAAGCCGAACAGGCTAGCGAAAAGATGCTGGAGACGGCTGCGCCGTCGGATGACCATGCTTGATTATGCCGAGGTGGTCGATCATCTAATCGCACACACCCGTGTGCCACCGGCGTGCCATACCGGTACCTTGGTGCGGCTAATTGGTATGACACTCGAAGCGCGCGGCATCATGGCACCGCTTGGTGCAGTATGTGAAGTTGAATCCACGACGGGTGGTCATAAAGTACAGGCCGAGGTAGTAGGCTTCAACGACCAGACTCTGTTTCTCATGCCATTTACCGAAGCCGTGGGCATTGGCCCAGGTGCTACGGTAAGGGTACTCACGAATTCCTCTGAAGCGAGTTTAGGCCCCGAGTTACTCGGGCGTGTAATTGATGCGTTTGGCGAGCCGCTCGATGGCGGTGCTAAACCTGATTGCAAAGACCGACTCGCTTTGCTGGGTCTGCCCCTGAACCCGATGGAGCGCGGCTCGATTAATCAAGTACTGGATGTCGGTGTCAAAGCGATCAATGGTTTGTTGACCATGGGGCGCGGCCAGCGTATTGGCTTGGTAGCAGGCTCTGGCGTGGGTAAAAGCTCTTTGCTTGGCATGATCACTCGCAACACAGAAGCCGATGTGGTGGTGATTGGTTTGATCGGTGAACGTGGCCGCGAAGTACAGGCCTTCATTAACGAAGTGCTTGGCCCGGAGGGGCGCGCAAAATCCGTGGTGATTGCGTCCCCCGCTAATGTATCCCCCGTGATGCGATTGAAGGCAACGCATCTGACCCATGTGATTGCGGAGTACTTCCGTGATCAGGGCAAGAATGTCTT
>CAZLJL010000382.1:0-1531 GCA_964559785.1 uncultured Bifidobacterium sp. | reverse complement strand
GAGCCACCGTCGAAGTCCATACGCGTTAGGTGCCATTGCGACTCAATGCTGCCAACCACGGATTCGATGACGACCCCAGCTTCCTGACCCAGCTTCACCGGAAGATCAAGTTGCGACAGCGTGTCAGCCAGTTCACCACTGGCGATAACGCTTCCAGCTTCCATCACGACCAAGTGATGTGCGAGTCGAACCACTTCGTCAGGTGAGTGGGTCACGTAAAGAATAGGAATCTCCAGCGTGGCCTGTAGTCGGTCGAGATAGGGAAGGATTTCTTGTTTGCGCTTCAAGTCGAGCGCGGCAAGTGGCTCGTCCATCAACAATAGCTGCGGATCAACAGCAAGCGCGCGCGCGATGGCAACACGTTGTCGTTCGCCGCCCGATAAACCTTCTGGCTTTCGATCGAGTAATGCACGAATGCCTAGCAGGTCAATAATCGGATCAATTACTATCTTGCCATTACCCCCGGCGCGCTTCATGCCGTACTGCAGATTGCCGCGTACCGAGAGATGCGGAAACAAACTCGCTTCCTGGAATACATAGCCAATCGCGCGTTGGTGCGTCGGTACAAAGTGAGTTGTATCCTGCCAGACGGCGTCATTCACGATCAGCGATCCGGTCGCACGCTCCAACCCTGCGATACATCGCAGCAGCGTGGTCTTGCCACAGCCCGAGGGGCCAAACAGCGCAGTTACACCGCGACCCGGCAACTGCAGGTCGACATTCAGCGCGAAGTCAGCGCGCGTTAAATTGAATTGAAGATGGAGGCTCATGTCACTGCGTGCTCTGCGCTTTCGGGCGCGATAGGTGCAGTACTAGCAGCACAATGAAAGAGAACCCAATCAGCACCGCAGCCATTGCATGTGCGTGCTCGTATTGCATCGCCTCGACATAATCGTAAATCTGTACCGATGCAACACGCGTTTCGCCAGCGAGATTACCGCCTATCATCAGCACAACGCCGAATTCACCGACGGTGTGGGCAAAGCTCATGACCGATGCTGTTAAAAATCCGGGTAGCGCCATGGGCACGACGACGCTGAAAAATGCATCGAGTGGTGTGGCGCGCAGCGTTGCAGCGACTTCGAGTGGTCGACGTCCGATGGATTCGAAAGCACTCTGTAGCGGCTGCACCATGAAGGGCAAAGAGTAGAACACCGAAGCAACCACCAATCCCCAGAAGGTGAATGGCAGCAGACCGAGGCCAAGTGATTCGGTTAGCCGACCAGCAAAACCGTGCGGCCCCATCGCCAACAACAGATAAAAACCAAGTACGGTGGGCGGCAGCACTAAAGGCAGTGCCACGATGGCCGAGATGGGTGCTTTTAAGCGGGATTGGGTGCGTGCCAGCCACCAGGCGATTGGTGTACCGAGCAGTAGCAAAATGAACGTGACGACCGCCGATACTTTGGCGGTTAGCCACAAGGCTTGTAGCGCTTCAGGTTCGAGGGTCATAGTGCGCGGGCTGCTTTGCTTACTTGGATGGTGAGATTACTTCCCCCATCTAGGCGAGCCGCTCGTATCGACAAAGGCC
>CAZLJL010000381.1:0-1531 GCA_964559785.1 uncultured Bifidobacterium sp. | reverse complement strand
CACCGTCACTCTGAGCGGACATGTCCTACCAGGTACTTGCCCGAAAATACCGTCCTAAAAACTTCGACAGCCTGGTCGGTCAGGAGCATGTGGTGCGCGCGCTCACGCATGCGCTTGAGCAGAAGCGCTTGCACCATGCGTATTTGTTCACCGGTACGCGCGGGGTGGGTAAAACCACGCTATCGCGCATTCTTGCCAAAGCACTGAATTGTCAGGGTACCGATGGTAGCGGCGACATCACCGCGCACCCGTGTGGCGTGTGCGACGCCTGTGTCGCAATTGATGCCGGACGCTTTGTTGACTACATCGAGATGGATGCCGCATCGAACCGTGGCGTCGATGAAATGGCGCAGCTGCTTGAGCAGGCGGTGTATGCACCCTCCAATGCGCGCTTCAAGGTTTACATGATCGATGAAGTGCATATGCTGAGCAACCATGCGTTCAACGCCATGCTCAAGACGCTGGAAGAGCCACCGCCGCATATCAAGTTCATTCTTGCGACCACAGATCCGCAAAAAATTCCTGTGACGGTACTGTCACGCTGCATGCAGTTCAACTTGAAACAGATGCCACCGGCGCAGATTGTGGGGCATCTGGAAAATATTCTTGGTCAGGAAGCGATCAGCTTTGATGCACCGGCATTGCGGCTACTCGCGCAAGGGGCGCAGGGCTCGATGCGCGATGCTTTGTCATTAACCGACCAGGCCATCGCCTATGCCGCCGGCAAGGTGACCCTCGATGCGGTGCAAGGCATGCTGGGTGCACTCGATCAAGCCTACTTGGTGCGGATGCTGGATGCCTTGGCAGCACGTGACGCAAAAGCATTGCTTGATATTGCCGATGAGATGGCATCACGCAGTTTGTCATGGAGCAGCGCTTTGCAGGATCTGGGTACGCTACTCAATCGCATCGCGATTGCGCAGACCGTGCCATCTGCCGTGCCAGACGATTTACCCGAGCGTGACGATATTGTTCGCCTCGCACCCATGTTCTCGCCAGAAGATGTGCAGCTGTATTACCAAATTGTGGTGCATGGCCGTCACGAGCTTGGTTTGGCACCGGACGAGTACTCCGGCTTTACCATGACGCTACTCCGCATGCTGGCATTTGCGCCCATCGATGGCGGAAGCATTGCAGTAGCAGCGCCATCGGCCGCGCGCGCTGTATCAGCCGCTGCTGCTCCGTCTGCTGGCGCACCTGCTACTACGGCTTCGCGTTCTGCCAGCGCGCCTGCCATCACAAAACAACCACCAAGCACTACTGCTGCAAGCACCAGCGCTGAGAAACCCGCGAGTCGTGCGATGGCAGCACTCGCCGCTGCTCGCGCCAGCAAGATATTGACGCCAGTGCCATCGGTACAAACCGCTAATACTGTCGAGACAGCGGCACCATCCTTAGCGGTGCCCGCAAATTCAGTAAGCACGCCGGTGTCGACCGCAGCTGCAGCAACGAGCGCAAACGCGAATGCAAACGCGAATGCAAACGCGAATGCAAACGTAAACGCAGATGCAAACGCAGATGCAAACGTAGA
>CAZLJL010000380.1:0-1536 GCA_964559785.1 uncultured Bifidobacterium sp. | reverse complement strand
CTTCACCCAATGTGCTGACGGTTGCCGCCATCGGTCGCGTCAATGAATTCCCGGCGGATAGCTATCACGCACAGACCATCACACCCGTGGTGGATGCCAACGGCTTCTTCTCGGCCAGCTTCACTTGTTATGGCCCTGAAGTATCGGTATGCGCACCCGGCGTGGCAATTACGTCGTCCGTACCTGAAAACAGCTATGCCGCATGGGATGGCACCTCGATGGCTGCGCCCCATGTCACTGGGCTTGCAGCACTGGCTCTGGCACACCATCCGGATTTTCGGGGAAGCGGACAAATGCGCAGTGCGGCACGTGTCGAGCGGCTGTTTCAGATCATCAAGCAATCATGCCAACCGCTGATGCTGGGTGACCAGCGCCGTACCGGCTTTGGTTTGCCCGATACTTTGCGTGCGGTCGGTTTGGCTGCGCCACAAGGTCTGCCAACACCAGCCAGTAGCGGCGCCGGACTCAGTGCATTGATGGGCATACCCGCTCTCCAGGCGATTCGCATGGGCTACCGTGATCTACCGGCATTACAAGCGCAAAGTGCAGCGCTTGGCATGCCGCTCGGACTGATGTCTTTCCCGTTCTCGGGTGGCTACCCGCCTTCCTTGAACACCGGCATGATGACCAGCCTTTGGTAAAAATAAGGTGCTGGGTGTCGAATAGATTGTTTTGTCATCGCCTTGATTTTCTGTGGTGTGACAAAGGGTCTGATGGCACATGATGGTGCGGTGGAACTTGTCAACCACCGCACAGTCATCATAAACATCACGCCGCGACAAGGAGCATCATGCAACCACTTCATCGTCAGCTCCCAACGGAGCACGCACTGGCCTCGCAAAATAGCTACGACCCCAGTCGGCTACTCGATACACTTCGTGAGCGCATGCAATTGAAGAACGATGCTGCGCTCTCGCGCGCGCTGGAGGTAGCACCACCGGTGATTAGCAAGATACGCCATCGGGCACTACCGGTGGGTGCCTCCATGCTGATTCGCATGCATGAAGTGACCGACCTGAGTATCCGTGAACTGCGCGATTTAATGGGTGATCGCCGGGACAAGTACCGTATCTCGGATATTCAAGGTAAGCCCAAGACACGATCACCCGCTGCTACAGGGACAACTGCAACGAGCCGATAAGGAAAATCGGCTCGGTTAGCTATCGCAGCCAGTGCCCAGCACATACGCCGCATTGGTCAGTACTGCGCCTTACGCAAACAGGGGAAATGTCTCGAAGCTACCCGACAGCAGTGACTTGCTGTCGGCGTGACCCAACCAGCCCTCAATCAGGCTGGCATAAACGCGACGAAAATCCGTGCTGAACTTCAAGTTACCGCCCTCATCCAGATCGGACAGCGAGGGCACTTCGCCATAGTGACCGCCACGCACGCGATTACCAATCACATACATATGATTAGCAGTGCCATGATCCGTACCCAAGCTCGTGTTCTCAGCGGCACGACGACCAAACTCCGAAAATACCAAGACGCTCACATCATCAGCGCGGCCAATGCGCTGCATATCGCCGATAAATC
>CAZLJL010000379.1:0-1546 GCA_964559785.1 uncultured Bifidobacterium sp. | reverse complement strand
GGCGTTTCGCCGGCTCGTAAAGCAGCTTTATCCCAGAAATTTTATTGCGGAAGGGGCGAAGCTTCACGACTGGATACGGCTAGTACCGGCGCCTCGTCTACTTCCATCACTGGCTCACCTTGCAAGACGGATTCTGAGTCACTGCTACCTAGCGGTCTAGGTCCAAACTGCGAATAGCGCGGCTTGGTCACACCGAAAGCTTCGCCAAACAACCGCCACTGTTGGAATAGCAAGTTCGATACAAAATCCAATACTGAAGCGTCACATTTCAAGAGCGTCTCTACGATTTCAGGGATTTTGTCCCATTCCTCAAGCGTATCGACGATCACATGCCGCAACTGCTCTTCTAGCGATAGTGCAGCAAACTCTGGCGTTACACGTGCCGGATCGAGTGCGCATAGCTTCTCGTGGGACACTTTAATGAGTCGAATAACGGCACGCGCTATTGGCTCATACAAACCCCACTCACCCGTGATCCGCCTATTCAAGTCAGCTTCATTCAGTTGGTTAGTGCGCGAGATGTATATATTCATGCAGATATCAGGAAGACTGACGACCTGCCGCTCGAAGCGTGCGCGCAAGTTGGCAATGCCTTTCAGCATGAGTTCGCCCTGCGCGACCGCGATCTGATTCATGATCTGTTCGCCTTTGGCCGTCAATTTAAGGCCAGAAAAACACTGCGGCCAAGAGGGTGAGCAGAGCTCCTCCGATAGCAATTCAACCAAAATTTGTGTTTGTTGCGCCTCAAGTGCTTGTCGGCCTGACGTGAATCTCTCTTCGAGACTGATGGTCGGACCTAGCAAATGAGCAGCTCTAACTCCCATTTCAATAAAATTTTTATTTACAAGCATTATCCCGAGCAAGCCTAGATCGCACCAACTAGCTAGCGCGGCGTTCGTTGTGATGTCTGATATTCCAACACCACACCTTGCCAGGTGCTCTATAGCCCGCTCCGGGTGATGCCACAGTTGCTTGTCTGTTACTCGATCGGCACGAGTATCTTTAGTAACTTGTGTAGGAAGATGAATATACAGGTCTGTTGTTACGCCCGATCCGAGCCAATTACAAGCCTCAGAATTCTTCAAACGTCTCTGGATCGCATGCAAATCAGGAGTCAACGAGGAATTCGTCAGCGCTGCAACGGTTAGAGGAATCCCTTCATTCAACAAATATTCAATCACATGATAATGTTTGAAATGCATAGCTATAGTCCAGGGTCCCCGCAAATGCTGATTATCTGCAGTGATAAAAGGGGGGTAAGTCAAATTTGCCCCACGCTTGACCAGCGACCGAATCACCGCTAATGCACCGTTCGCGAGGGCTACATTGACTATGGTGGTGTTTTCAGATGGATCCCAAAAATCCGCCGGCAATTTTTTTTCGTCCAGCCACCAGTCAATCAGCTCAACAAAATCCAATAAAATCGCAAGAAATAAAGGCGTTTGCGCGATGGATTGACCACCTTTGCCATCGCTTATGTTGAGTATCTGGCATAGGTCTGCGCCTTCGGTGATCAGTACTTTGCATGCATCTAAATGTTTATTCA
>CAZLJL010000378.1:0-1547 GCA_964559785.1 uncultured Bifidobacterium sp. | reverse complement strand
CCCCTGATTCACCCGGGTGCACGCCTTCCACCGGCTGCGCTAGCTGCATCTGGTCGCCCAGCAGCACAATGTTGTTTGCTGAGGTGGCCATGGGTACCAACATACCGAGCGCGACCTGCCCGGCTTCGTCTACGAACAGATAATCAAGTTGCTGATCAAGGGCTGGGTCAGCAAATAGCCACGCAGTACCGCCGATGAGTTGTGCATTACTTTCGATAACGGTATCCCGGTCTTTGATGTCTTGGATAAATTCGCCCTTGACCATTTGCCCAGGGTCGATGGGGTCGGATTTTTTAACGCCCTTGAAGCTAAACCCCTCTTCCTTCGCGACCTTCTCTACCGCTTGCAGCAGATTGACGATGGCTTTGTGGCTATTGGATGAAACGCCAACCCGCTTTTGATTCTGTAACAGCGAGACGATGACTTTAGAAGCAGTGTAGGTCTTGCCAGCACCAGGCGGGCCTTGGATGAAGATTGTGCTCTGGTCGAGCCGACTAATGGCTGACACAATGTCGTCAGTGTTAGCAGTCAGCGGCAGCAAGGCTTGGCCGGGTTTGATGCCCTTGATGTTGGGATGATCTCGCCGCAACAGCGAACCAATGGCTTGGTATCTGATTGGCTCACCTTGCATCTCCGCCAAAAAGCTTCGGGCATACCGGAACAAGGCACCCTGCAGGGCCGAACTATCCACCGGTTTACCGGCGCCGATATCGACCGGGCTATCGGGAAGTGCATTTTTTCCAAACTTGAATGTTAATAGCCGTTCTTCATGATTGATGGTGAACTCATTTAAATCTTTGATGGTGTCGACGAAGACTGGCTTGTCACCATTTTTAAGCTTCACCTCTTGCGCCGGGTAGCGGTAGGTGTAGCGGTAGGAGCGTTGTTCCGGGATGGGCGCAATTTCCTTGACTAAGGTTGCGCCGACAATGCATTCGATATCTTCAGCACGTTCCTCGGCGTTTTTTGCTTGGCGGTCAAAGAGCGCCCACCACTGCGGCTTGGCAGCACGCCGATGAAAGTCCAGCAGATCACGCAGGATGGTAGCGTGCCGCTGGATAGGGGTGGGGTTCACGCTCTCTGGATCAGACGGTGCATATCGGCTGATTTGTGTATGTAGCTCTCTTAAGTCTTCTTCGAATGCGCGCGATTTTTCTTTGCGGGACTCGTTGTTTTTGCTTGATTCTTCTTGATCAGCTTTTGGCTCAAGCCAAGGAGTTCCTACGGGGCGCTGTTTGATTAACCACTCGCGCAGCAAATACGTCGATCGAACATCATCTTCGTTGTAGCGCTCGATGGCTTCCAGGATGCTCTCGTCAGGTGGGTCGCTATCCCGATAGCGCTGGTAGGCGACGATACTGGCCCCAGCCGACTGTACGTCAGCAGATCTGTCATCAAGGTAGAACTTTTCTACGTATTTGATGGAGTAGGACCGCTCTGAGATACGAATCGCTTCTCTGACGACTTGGTAGAGGTCGATGAGTTTTTTTTCACGTAGCAGGCGATCAACTTCGTTTTCTCGCGTGCCGTGCAGACGCATTAGCTTG
>CAZLJL010000377.1:0-1560 GCA_964559785.1 uncultured Bifidobacterium sp. | reverse complement strand
TCTCTTGTGCCTGCGCCAGATCGAAGCGGGCTTGTGCCTCATGGGTATCGGTAATCGTGGCAGTACCCACTTCAAAATTACGCTTGGCGGATGCCAGCTGCTCGGCGATTGCTAATTTCTGCGCCTGGATGAAGGCGATCGCATCTTGTGCGGCCAACATATCAAAGTAAGCTTGTGCAACGCGTAGTGCGAGATCTATTCTGGATTGTTCAAATTGAACTTCACTCGCTGCAACCTGCAGCTTGCTCTGGTCATATGCGATTAGGCCAGCGAGGTTGTAAAGCGGTT
The DNA here is from genome assembly GCA_964559785.1 of uncultured Bifidobacterium sp. Lineage (GTDB taxonomy): Bacteria > Pseudomonadota > Gammaproteobacteria > Burkholderiales > Burkholderiaceae_D > Pernthalerella. Next base: position 1,272 of record CAZLJL010000377.1, on the reverse strand, counting down.
GTTTTAGTTGAAGTACATATTTTTGATCGGTGTAGTCAAGTGTTCGCGGTCCGGCTGGCGGGAGTGTACTTTCACCAGTCACTTTCGCGACTTGCGCATTAAAACCCGCTTGGGGTAACAACGCTGAGCGTCCTTGTACCTGACGCTCACGGCCGGCATCACGTTGCAATTTGGCGCTAGAAAACTGACTGTCGTATACCAGCGCGTCGCGATAGGCTTGAAGTAGATCCGAAGCCGAGGCAGTGCTTGACATCAGTGCTACAGAGAGGATGGCACTTAGTTTTGTTTTGCGCATGCGACCTCCAGTATTGGATAACCATATAATCGGTCGAAGCTGATGTTCGGATGCATGAGGTGTGACAAGTTAAGGTCAGAACCGGAAGGATGTCGGCCGGTCGGCATGACGCAGCGGCGTGATATTGGTCTCGAACAGCTTGCGCGTATCCCAGGCATCGTCAGCAGTTCGTGTGACCAAGCAGGCCGACATAACCGGCGCTTCACCCACCACGGCAATGATTCGACCGCCGATCTTCACTTGGCTGAGTAAGGTGGCAGGTAGCGTCGGCACAGAGCCGGACAATACGATGACGTCATAAGGTACTGATAGCGCGCCATGCCCCGGCCAGCCACGTGCGCCGTCACCCAACTCGACGGTTACATTCTCGATACCGTAAGCGCGCAGATTATTTTGCGCGAGGGTTTTTAACTCCGGCTCAATTTCAACCGTCACCACATGCCGTGCATGACGTGCAAGTAGCGCCGCCATGTAGCCGGAGCCGGCACCAATCTCAACCACTAACTCATCATCTTGAAGTGCCGCTTCTTGCAGCAGGCGCGCTTCCAGCTTGGGCGACAGCATCTGCTGCCCGCACGGTAACGGGATTTCGGTATCAACAAAAGCGAGACTTTGGTAAGCCTTCGGTACGAAGGCTTCTCGGCGTATGTCGACCAAAGTCTTCAGAACGTTTTGATCCAGCACTTCCCAAGTGCGGATCTGCTGCTCAATCATATTGTGGCGGGCTTGTTCGAGGTTCATGGCGTTTTGAATTTAAGCGCAAAGAAGGGTCTGATTTTATCAAACAGGGTTATCGTTTCTGACTGCAGTATCGAGTGCTGATGTACTACCGCCGCTAGCGGAATCCGTCTCAGGCGGACCAAAACGTTTGCGTCCCCATACTGCAAAATCATCAAGCCAGGTGTAGATCACTGGTACCACGACCAAGGTCAGAATCGACGAGGTAATGATTCCACCAATCACCGCCTGACCCATGG
>CAZLJL010000376.1:0-1584 GCA_964559785.1 uncultured Bifidobacterium sp. | reverse complement strand
CAGGAGTTAACATGCAAGTCAACCCGTCCGAAATCAGCGAGCTGATCAAGAGCCGGATCCAAGGCTTGGGCGCAGGTGCGGAAATCCGCAACCAAGGTACGGTGATCTCGGTGACCGATGGTATTTGCCGCATTCACGGTCTGTCCGACGCGATGCAGGGCGAGATGCTGGAGTTCCCGGGCAACACCTTCGGCTTGGCGCTCAACCTCGAGCGTGATTCCGTTGGCGCGGTTATTCTCGGCAATTACGAACACATTTCCGAAGGCGACACGGTCAAGTGCACCGGTCGTATTCTCGAGGTGCCCATTGGTCCAGAGCTGCGCGGCCGTGTGGTTAACGCGCTCGGTCAGCCGATTGATGGCAAGGGCAAGATCGATACCAAGCTCAGCGCGCCGATCGAAAAAATCGCGCCGGGTGTGATTGCCCGCCAATCCGTATCCCAGCCGCTTCAGACTGGCTTGAAGGCGATTGACTCCATGGTGCCGATTGGCCGTGGTCAGCGCGAATTGATCATCGGTGATCGCCAGACGGGTAAGACCGCTGTTGCTATCGACACCATCATCAATCAAAAGGGTCAGGACTGCACCTGTATCTACGTCGCTATCGGTCAGAAAGCTTCATCGATCAAGAACGTCGTACGCGCACTCGACGAGCACGGTGCGCTGGATTACACCATCGTCGTCGCCGCTTCGGCTTCTGAATCCGCTGCAATGCAGTACGTTGCAGCGTACTCCGGTTGTGCCATGGGCGAATATTTCCGTGATCGCGGCCAAGATGCGTTGATCATTTATGACGACTTGTCAAAACAGGCGGTCGCTTACCGTCAGGTTTCGCTGCTGCTGCGTCGCCCGCCGGGCCGTGAAGCGTTCCCTGGCGATGTTTTCTATCTCCACTCACGATTGCTCGAGCGTGCTGCGCGTGTCAATCCGGATTATGTCGAGGCGTTCACGCATGGCGAAGTCAAGGGCAAAACCGGCTCATTGACTGCACTGCCTATCATTGAAACTCAAGCCGGCGACGTGTCCGCGTTCGTGCCGACCAACGTGATCTCGATTACCGATGGTCAGATCTTCCTTGAGACCTCGCTGTTTAACTCCGGTATCCGACCTGCGATTAACGCCGGTATTTCCGTCTCGCGCGTGGGTGGTGCTGCACAGACCAAAGTCATTAAAGGTCTGTCTGGCGGTATCCGTACCGACTTGGCGCAGTATCGTGAACTCGCAGCGTTCGCCCAGTTCGCGTCCGATCTTGACGATGCGACGCGTAAGCAGCTAGATCGTGGCGCGCGCGTTACCGAACTGTTGAAACAACCGCAGTACACACCGTTGCCGGTGTCGCTGATGGCCGTTTCACTGTTTGCAGTCAACAAGGGCTTCCTTGACGATATCGAGGTCAAAGAAGTACTCGGTTTCGAGCATGATCTGCATAAATTCCTGCAGACCGGCCATGCGGCGCTCCTCAAACGTATCGAGGACACCAAGCAGCTGTCGAAGGAAGATGAGGCAGAGCTGATGTCGGCGATCGCTGACTTCAAAAAGACGTTCTGATCTCGACCGAGGAGCAAGCGCAATGGCTGCAGGTAAA
>CAZLJL010000375.1:0-1585 GCA_964559785.1 uncultured Bifidobacterium sp. | reverse complement strand
GGAAACCGCACCCACCAGTGCCCCCAGAAGCGTCGGCTGGCGCGCCGCGCGTCGCTCCAGTAGCGGTATTTTTCTTCGAGCGCCTCTGGCGTCCACTCCCAGCGCTTGGATCTGACCAGATCCACGCCTGACGACAGCGCCCAGAACAACACCCCATAGAACCAAATCACCGATGGCAGCAACCAGCCTCGCTCACCCCAGCCATTACTGAAGGCGTACTGCACCTGAATCAGCATGGGCGTGCCGAGGGTGACGACCGAAGGAATCGCCGCCGCATGCACTCTTTCCTGCATGCTGACGGGCACCCAGTCTCCATTCACGCCGGGTTCTTTTTTCATTGCGACGGTGGATCCCTAAGGAAACGTTTACGAATTTCAGCCGTGGAGATTGCGGCCACGACCGCAAGCGCGATCATTACCCCGATCGCACCGGCCAAGGAGAAGGTTTCAATCAGCCAGCCGAGCAGCGCTAGCAGCACAACCCCCGGCACTACAACGACCACTAATAGCAGCGGCTCACTCCAACACCACAGATTCAGGAACGCCAGCAGCGCCACAGCAAACAACCAGTAGGCGGGCAGCTGCAAGGCATTGAGCACAATGGCCCAGTACAGCGCGGCGATCAAAGCAAGCGCCAACGGCACGCGCAGCAGCGGGCTGGAGGCCCAGTGCCATTCGAGCTGAGTTGGTATACGAGACACTGGGGTCGGCAAGGACGGTACGACCAACTCACTATCGCGCCGCCAACGTCGCAGACCACGCTGCTCGCGCCAGCGTCGCCACACCGTGAACAGCGCGACGATGCCAAGGGTCAGCAGGCCGATCTCAATCCAATTACGTACGAGACCCGTCATGTAACTGACGACCGCAATCGCCATCAGGACAACCGCGCTCAACACGCGACGAAGTCGGCGACGCCCCGGCGATTCCGAGTCGCCCTGCCAATCTTCTTCATCGCCGCGTCGCTGCTTCATCCGATGCCCTTGCCATGCGCCTGCCTACATCGACCGACAAGGTCCATGAGTTGAGGCTGAACAGGTTCGGGTCAGGATTCTAGCATTTTGATTCCAAAAGGAAACTTACGCGCGACGCTCGCCGGATTCGCCGCTGACGAGGCTCACGGCCTCCTGATGGCATCGGCACGGCGCCACAAATTGGCTAATCATGACGAAAGTTGGCGAAAGTGACAGTTTTTGTCAGGTGCCGCACAAAAAATCGGTAATCGCTTTTCGAATGTGAATGCGGCGATTCGACCGTGTTAAGCCATTTTCGTTCCACCAAGCCTACCCATTGCTGAGCATGGCCACCCGATTCGCCTGGGTTATTCGATCAGCGCTTCGATAGTTCGAATAACGCACTTCTATTCAACGAACTTTTCGATGGCACAGAGCTTGCGCCTGCAGCCAGATCCACGCTGTGGATCTATCTACCCACCGTCATTTGAAAAGGGAGTCTTGAATGAAGAGCCATCTTCAAAAACATAACAGGCGCACACAGCGCGGTTTTACTTTGATCGAACTCATGATCGTGGTTGCGATCATCGGAATTCTGGCGGCGGTGGGTATTCCTGCTTATCAGGACTACAC
>CAZLJL010000374.1:0-1616 GCA_964559785.1 uncultured Bifidobacterium sp. | reverse complement strand
ACGCGACTTAGTCTCTCGATAAAGCACCTCTCATCTTGCATTCAGGCACAATAGGGTTTCGTTTGAATACCCTAGCCTGAGCGCTACATGCCCTTTCGTCGCCTAGTTCGCCCTGTACTCGCCCTCTCGCTAAGCGCAGCAGCGCTTGCCGTGGCGCTGACCGTACCGGCGAACGATGTGGTCCAGCATGCGGTTTACCTGCAACCGATTGCGGGCTTGGACGCAGCGCAGACGCGCCAATTCCGGGACGGCGAGAAGCTGTTCAACACCCCCTGGCTGGCAATACCGAATCAACAGATCCCCAATTGGGACTACTCGATGTCGGCACCAGGCAATAGCGAGTGGGGCTTAGGACCGACCTTCCTCGCGCAAAACTGCGTGCAATGCCACATTCAGGCAGGGCGCGGCAACGCATCCGAGAACGGCACCGGACCGCTGTTTCAGCAACTCGTACGGCTATCTGTTCCGGGTGAGGATGCGCACGGCGGCCCCAACCCGGAGCCCATTTACGGCTTGCAGCTGCAGAGCTTTGACACCATTCCACGCGCTGACAAAAATGCGCGCGCGGGTGAGGGCGAGCTGCATATCGACTGGACCTTTGAAAAAGTCACGCTCGCCGATGGCAGTGTGGTGGAGCTGCGGCGCCCCAGCATTCGTCTTGAACGTTTGAATTTTGGTCCGCTGGCGCAGGGCACTCTGATGTCACTGCGTAACGCACAAGCCATCTTCGGGCTGGGTTTGCTGGAAGCTGTGAGTGAGCAAGACATTCTTGCATTGGCCGCCGCGCAAAAAGCGCAAGGCTTGAATGGTCGGCCGAACTATGTGCGCGACGACGTGAACAACCGCACCGTCATTGGCCGTTTTGGCTGGAAAGCCAATCAGCCACATTTACGTCAACAAATCGCTGCGGCCTTCATCAACGACATGGGGGTGACCTCGCCCGTGTACGACCAGCAGAACTGTCCGCCGGCACAAGCCGAGTGCGCGCGACAAAACCACACCGGCAAGCCCGAGCTCAAACCCGAGATGTGGGACAACATCACCTTCTGGACCATGATGCTCGACGCGCCCGTCGCACGTGACCAAGACAAGCCCACTGTAGCCCGTGGACGTCAGCTGTTTGCGCAAGCGCGTTGCGCAGGCTGCCATGTGCCGGAGTTGAAGACCGGTCAGCTAGAGCAATTCCCAATGCTGTCGAATCGACGCATACAACCCTATACCGATCTCTTGCTACACGACATGGGCCCCAAGCTCGCCGATGGGCGGCCTGACTTCAAAGCGAGCGGATCAGACTGGCGCACTGCGCCGCTGTGGGGAATCGGTATGTCAAAACAAGTGAATGGCAGCACCAGCTTCCTGCATGATGGGCGTGCACGCAATCTGACCGAAGCAATTCTTTGGCACGGTGGCGAGGCGCAAGCAGCACGCGATTCATTCGCAAAAATGTCGAAGCAAGAACGCGACGATCTGCTCACTTTCCTGAACGCGTTATAGCGAAAGCGTGTTCATCACCTGTGTCGCAGTGGCCAGGTAAGGACCGTTCAAGCTGTCATGCCGGCATAGGTAGATATCTAGACTGGTGACATTGCTGGACCCCGGCCTTCGCCGGGGTGACC
>CAZLJL010000373.1:0-1621 GCA_964559785.1 uncultured Bifidobacterium sp. | reverse complement strand
GCGTCGGAGCGGTATCTGGATAAGACGCTACAGCTGGCGGATGGGCCCATGCTGGCGCGTGATTCGGCGGTGGGTGAGCGGTTTGTGTAGTGACCAGACAGAGACGTGGGTGCTGACCAAAGGGATAGGTCGAGTGGTCTTGTCAGGCGGTTTGGTTGATGCTGTCTTGAATTGTTTTACAGCCTGCCAAAACCGAGGCAAATGTGGGTTGTTCGAATGCTAGTAATCCATCGTCAAGCATTGCTGCATAGTCATTTGCCAATGCGTTGAGTGATGTACCTTCTGCCTGCTTATTGGAGTTGAGATCAAACCAGGATTCAGCCATGTTCACTAGCTTCGCTTACCGCGCGGGCCATCCAACTGGGCAAAACGGAGCGAGCAGAGCGTATGGCTGCCCATTCTTCTGGGGGCAATTTGTTTCGGAGTGTTGTTACCGCTGCATTTGCTTTTTCAGGGCCCAGCCATGACAGGGCACGAATCGCCATACCAGCGGGACGTTTACCCAGAACCAACTGCCAACGGTTGCCGTGCCGTAGTTCGACGACTCGTTGACCTAGCTGCAGTTTGCGCGAGCGCCCAGAAGTAAAGAAAACCTCCCGCGTTGGGACCTGAGTGGTTAACCCCAAGGCGTTGGCCGCAGTGGCGCCGTTGACAACGATAACTTCGCCGACAGCTGACTCAATAGCCTCGACCACCGCCTCGGTCGAGGGAGGGCGCGAACCAAACCTACTGGGTATAGGGGCCGCGTACGCGCCGCGTCCAACCCGCATCAACTTGCCCTCGCGGGTCAAGCGCACCAGTGTCTGATCGATTGCAGCCCTGGACGCTAGGTGCAGGAACTCCTTGGCCGACAACAAGCCGCCCTCGGGCAATGCTTGCGCTAACGATAAGATGGTTTCGGCGAGATGGCTCATGGTCAACTCCAATTTGTCGGAAAGACACCTCTATTTCTGACAAAATGCAAATAAAAGCGGGTTCGATGTCGTTGGCCTAGGGTCTATCCAGCGGGGATAGCGCTGTCTGAGCGAGCTCTAGGAATTTCAGAAACCCACTTCTCTCTGGTGTCTGACGGCCAAGATGGTGATGAACCGCTGGTCGAGGTGGTAGCGAACCACATAACCGCTGTCACCGAAATCGACGATCCACTCACGGAAATCATGATGCAAGTCGTCAACAAGTCTGCCTAGCCCCGGCTGCGTTGCTAGCACCTTGACACTCTCTCGAATGGACTTCACTGCTCGCTTTGCCGCGCCAAGATTCTTTGGGGCGATGAATCGATAGAGGCGCTGAACATCCAGCAAAGCCTCTGATGACCAGATTATTCGTGGCATGTTGGGGGATCAACATCTTTGCCATCCTCAAGCTGGGCTAGCCAGGCGTCAGCTTCCTCGCCGGTCGCATGCAGTCCGGTGTCACGGAAGTTCGCCCATGCTTTGAGCGTGTCTTGACGGAATGCTTCGCGCTTCTCTTCGCGATCAACATACTGAGCGATTGCTTCCCGCATCAGCCAGTGCGGCGTCCGTTGGCGTGCCTCCGCCAAGCGTTTCACACGGTCTTTCGTATCTTCGTCGAGCTTGATTGCGACGGGTCGAGCGGCAGCAGCGTTCATTCCTGCCTCCTA
>CAZLJL010000372.1:0-1635 GCA_964559785.1 uncultured Bifidobacterium sp. | reverse complement strand
TATTGCCGCAATTGTTGTAAATCATGGGCGGCACAAATGTGCGTGGGTCGTAGCCCAGCAAGCGCGCAATTGGCCACGCAATCAAACCAGAGCCAAGCGATATCAGCAAGCCTGCCAGAATCAGCGGCAGATTTGCGACCAGGTCGAAATCTTTCGACGCCAGCGCCGAGAACAACAGCACCGGTGAAAGCAGTTCGACATTGACGCGACTGAGACCGGCCATATCATCGGCCACCTGCTCGCCGCGCAGTCGAGCGTACGCATACCCTGCAGCGGTAATCAGAAAAACCGGCAGGATGATGCCAGCGATTCGGCTGAGAACTTCCATCTGCACCTAGTGAGTCAGAGCAGCCGCTTTTCGGCGCGCTCGATGGCTTCAGCAGTGCCGCGCAGTACTACGACGTCCCCTGCTTCCAAACGCAGATCGGGCGAAAATGCGAGGCGACTCTTGCCGCGCCTGACTGCAGTCACCTCAGCCCCTAGGTCGGATAGTGCAAGTTCCGAGAAGATGCGACCAATCGCTGCAGCACGTTCGCGTATCGGTACCGAGTGTAGACGTACTTGAAGATGGTGCTCATCATCCGGAACATCACCCTGTCCATGAAAGTAACCGCGCAAGGATGCATAACGCTCGCCTCGCACCCGTTGTGCCCGTTGCACCACTTCACTCAGCGGAACGCCCAGCATGAGCAGGGTTTGTGAGGCTAGCATCAGACTGCTCTCGATCGTCTCGGGCACCACTTCATCAGCACCACCGGCACGCAGCTTCTCAATATCGGTATCGTCGATACTGCGCACAATCGCAGGCAGCGTTGGCGCTAACTCGTTCGCGAAGTGCAAGGTCTTCAGTGCGGCTTGGGTGTCTGCATACGTCACGACTAGCGCTGCCGCACGATGAATACCCGCAGCGATCAAACTCTCACGGCGCGACGTGTCGCCATAAGAAACATTCGCGCCAGCTGCTTGTGCCTCCTGTACCCGCTGCGGATCCAGGTCGAGCGCATGATAGGGGATGTTTTCTTCCTCGAGTACCTTGGCGATACTTTGACCCGTACGGCCAAAGCCGGCGATGATCACATGCTTCTCATCACTCATTGTGCGTGCTGCCAGCGATGTAATCGCGAGTGATTGCTGCATCCACTCATTTCGAGACAATCGCATCACGATACGGTCAGCATTCGCCAGAATGAAAGGCGTAGCGAGCATGGAAAGCACCATGGCTGCCAAAATCAATTGCACGAAACCGGGGTCGATGAGTTTCAGCGCACCCGCCTGATTTAAGAGCACGAAGCCGAATTCACCGCCCTGTGCCAAACCCAGACCGGTACGAATCGCTACACCGGATGGCGCACCAAACAAACGAGCGACCAGCGCGATCAAGCCAAACTTCAGCGCAAACGGTATGACCAGTAGCGCCAGCACCAGGAGCAGGTTGTTAAAGACCAGCGCCATGTCGAGCATCATGCCGACGCTGATGAAAAACAGGCCCAGTAGCACGTCACGAAACGGCTTGATGTCTTCTTCGACCTGCAAGCGGTATTCGGTTTCCGAAATCAGCATACCGGCGATGAATGCACCGAGCGCCAGTGATAAGCCAGCGACCTCGGTCACCCATGCCGCACCGAGTGTAATCAG
>CAZLJL010000371.1:0-1645 GCA_964559785.1 uncultured Bifidobacterium sp. | reverse complement strand
GAAGGCGATTAAGTCAATGCCGCCAGAGGCATTTTTCGGCAGAGCGGATCAAAGTTCCTGCGGACTTCGCGTGGAATATCTAGTGTGGCCGAAGAAGTTGTATCAACAATTAGCCCGTCGATGATCTGCCACCAAGCGGTCATCAAATTTCATTTCTGGATTTCTCAGTGCCCGGTGCTTAGTCGTGCGCCCTTTCATGCGTTTGCGCCACAACCGAAAAGAGTTAGGCTGAAGCTGGTGTCGCATGAGGCGAATGACGTCTGCCTCTGACCAGCCAATACGCTCCTGAATAGTCTCAAAGGTAGTACGATCTTCCCAAGCCATTTGAATGATGGCTGAGATATCCGCTTCTGAAAGGCTTGCAAGGCGTTGAAAGAATTTTGCCCCCACGGCGATACTCCATGACTAAAAGACGATTTTTCTAATCCCACCAATTACCTAACCTCGTAGGCAGTCTGGCGCTAAATAACGATTCTCTAGTGTACATTGGAGCGAGCCTCCGAACCGAGGGCTATATAGGACGGGCTGTCTTTATTACTGTAGCCTATCTTTTATTGTTGGATTTGATAAAAGAAGTCAACAAAGGCCCCATAAAATTCACTATGCAAAAGGTACAGGTATGAAGCGAGTTAGCTCTGCCGTCATTGAGTTGCGAGATCTACAGCTCAAAACAGACATCGGAACTTATGGTCCCAACGACACTAGGCCAGACGTTCATGTCCTTGATTTGACGCTTGGAATTGCAGTCAATCAGGTGGTTATTGCCCAAGATGGCATGGCACACGTTTTTGATTATGATCCATTGGTGTTGGAGATCGACCGTCTCGCTGCAGACGGTCATTATGAAACACAGGAACGGCTGATCACGCGTATCGCAAGTGCATGCGCCGCGCATCCGGCCATCCAGTGTATGGAGATCTGCCTGAAAAAGTCACCCGTACGATCGGGCAGTGGGTCACTGGGCGTTCGCCTGACGCTTGATGAAGTTGCGACCAATGCACTTCGACCGGGTTAAACCAAGTCCACCATGTAGAAGGGTCTGATCTCGCTACGGTAGCTTGAATCGCTCACCTGGATAGTTTTTGCGTACGACTCGATTAAACAGGTGCTACAGAGCTTTGCTTTAGATTTTTATGCCGCAAGAAAACTTAGACATATCGCCCGACCATTTGCCTGCACGTGTATGGCAAGAGCTCACGCGTGCACCGCATGATAGGCACCACGATTGGCGCACCCCCATCTTAGCTACGCAGGGGATTGATCAAATCGGCCCTCAAGCGCGGACAGTAGTGCTCCGGTCTGCCGATGCAAGCTTGTGGACTTTGCGTGTCTATACAGACGCTCGCTCTGCAAAATGTTCTGAGCTTTTAGCACAGCCCTTGGCGCAATTGACCTTTTGGAGCAAGCGACTTAATTGGCAGTTGCGTGTGTCTGCGCTGGCAACGGTTGATTTTGAAGGAGAGCAGGTCAATGCTGCCTGGGAACGTGTGAGGCAATCACGCGCTGCTGCCGACTATCTGAGTGTGTTACCGCCCGGTCATCCCCAATCATCCGGCGAACCCGCTGCGGAACACTCTGGAGATTCTCCGCATGGGCATCATTTGGCGATTCTGAACTTTCAAGTGTGCTCAATGGACTGGTTGGC
>CAZLJL010000370.1:0-1651 GCA_964559785.1 uncultured Bifidobacterium sp. | reverse complement strand
CTCTACTCAGAGATGTAGATAGGCTAGCGTCCCTAGTACCAGACCAAAACCGGCCCGCCCGCACCTCGCAATCCCAACGCCTTTGCCTAGTGTTGGTGGGGATGCTTGGAGACTTTTGCGTTAGCGTATCATCCCCTCAGCATTGCCAAAGACAGTTTCTCTTTTATCTACTCAGAGTAATTTGCACCGTGAAACAAACCATCATCACCTTGGACATGGAAGGCGTACTGACGCCAGAGATCTGGATTGCCGTCGCCGAAAAAACCGGCATTACCGAGTTGCGCCGTACGACGCGCGATGAGCCTGACTATGACAAGCTGATGAAAGGCCGTCTCGCGCTGCTCGATCAGCACGGCCTTAAGCTGTCGGATATCCAGTCGGTGATTGCGACCCTGCCCCTGCTCGACGGCGCAAAATCGTTCATGGATAAACTGCGCGCAGCGTTTCAGGTCGTGATTCTGTCCGACACGTTCGAGCAATTCGCGTCGCACTTCATGCGTCAGTTAGGCATGCCGGCGCTGCTGTGCCATACGCTCATCATCGAAAATGATCGGATCACTGACTACCGCTTGCGACTACCCGATCAAAAACGCAAAGCAGTTGCTGCATTCAAGGGCCTGAATTACCGGGTGATTGCCGCCGGTGACTCATTCAATGACACCACCATGCTGGCAGAGGCTGATGCTGGATTCCTGTTTCATGCGCCACCCAATGTCATTGCCCAATTCCCGCAGTTTCAAGCGGTGGATGACTTTGACGATTTGCTGCATCTGATTATGAGCGCAGCACAAGCGAAATAAATCACGGCTGCAGCTTACTTGACCCGGAATCGAATCACTAACGGCCTGTTTTGATTATCTCGCTCGATAGACCCGCACTCCTCAGACCAAAAATATGAGCTCACCGGCGCCTGCTGCAAACACACTATGGCGGCCGCCTGCGCCACTGCTGCGCTCTAACCTGAGCATTGGCTTGCGACTAATGATTGGTCGCTCTCCCGATCTGTTATTCACCCTGCCCAGGGACTGCTATACCAAGGATATTGTCAGCGTTCCAGTGGGACGGCGTCCTGTGTTTATCGTCAACCATCCGGAGACACTTCGGCGCTTGTTCAGCGACGACCGCGAGTCTTATCCCAAAAGTGATTTGATGATCTCAACACTGGCACCACTGCTCGGTGACGGTGTACTGCTATCGGGAGGCAGCCGATGGGAGCATGATCGCAAGATGCTGGAACCCGCCTTCATGCAAATGCGGCTTGAGGCGTTGTTCCCGAAGATGCTGAGCGCAGTACAAGACTGGATTAAGCGGCTGGATGCGCTGGCAGACGGCGATATAGTGAGCTTGGAGTCCGAACTGAGCCGCGTGACTGCAGATGTGATGTTCAGAATCTTGTTCTCACAAGCGATTGAAGGCGAAGCTGCAACAACGATCTACCATGCCTTCACACGTTTTCAGCACCATAGCCCGCAATTCAATCTGCGCGTGGTACTCGCCAGCGATCCGGCGCGACCGGAACCACTATCGCCTGTTTTACAGGAAGAAGCACGAAAGATTCGCGGCACCATCGAGCAGTTGTTGGTTCAGCGCGAGGTGCAGCTTGCCGAAGGCAAGGTTTTTTTCGACTTCACGCAGGCACTGATTGATGCGC
>CAZLJL010000369.1:0-1654 GCA_964559785.1 uncultured Bifidobacterium sp. | reverse complement strand
CTGCAATACGTTCACGCTGCAGGCTGACCAATGCGGTCTCTGCACCGAGTTTGCTGCGACGCGCCTCTTCCAATTCGATCAGGCTGCTCAAGCCTTTCTCATAGCGCAGCTGGGCAGCATCGAGCGAGGTCGTGAATCCGTCGATCGCGACGTTGGCGTCGTCGCTGCGCGCTGCGATGCTATCGAGATTCACCAAACTCTCTTCAACCTCACGCACCGCACGGCGCACGGTAGCGCGGTACTCATTGGCGGCTTCTTCATAACGTGCAACCGCCGCGGCAATATTCGCGCGCCGCCGGTTACCATCGAAAATCGGCAGGCTCAGCGCGACAGGACCTACGGTCCAACTGTTCAAGTTAAATGCACCATCGTTAGTCTCGAAACGGTTCCGACCAATACTCCCCGAGAGCGATAGCCGAGGGTAGCGTCGCGCTTCAACACTACCCACATCATTGCTGGCCGCAGCGACCTGCTGCGCTGCTGCATACACATCAGGACGTTGTGCCAGTGTCGCTGCAGGAAGCTCGGACAAGGGCACCGGCGTCGGGAGTGGCAGCGTGGCAGGCACGCTATCAAGTTTGGCGCGTAGATCGCGTTCATCAAGACCGGTCAGCATCACCAGCGCTTTGATATCCACATCGCACTCCGCGCGCAAGGCAGTCACGCGGCTACGTCCCTCCGCCGCACTGGCTCGTGCCAGCCCTGAATTTGCTGGCGGCTGAAATCCCGCTTTGACGGCCAGTTCGGTCAGACGCGCAATCTCTGAGCGCGAGGCCGTATCGGCCTCTGCAATCGTCAGCAAACGCCTGCAGCCCCGCAAGGCATAGTATTGATTGGCCGTCTCTGCTGCGACCGAGACGCGCGCCTCATGCCAGTTCGCCTCGGCGCCTTGTGCACGGCGCTGCGCTGCATCCCGTGCCATGCGATTTGCACCGAACAGATCAATCTCCCAACTGGCTTGCAACGAACCCTGATAGACGTTACCGCCGGGGAAAGGGGGAAAAGCACTGCGGCGCTGCGCACTGACACCAGCATCCAGTGTTGGCCGCAATGCGCCACCTGCCGCCAGCCGCTCTGCATTGGCTTGCTCAATTCGCGAGCGCGCGGCACTCACACTGCTGCTCACGGCTTGCGCGGCATCGATCAGATCGATCAGCAGCGGGTCTTGTTGCTGTCGCCACCAGTCGGCCAGCGCCGCCACTTGGCCGTCGTGTGCCAAAGCGCCCTCACCGGGCATGGGGGCGATCCACTGTGCGGGAGGGACAGGATCAGGCTTAGCTGTTGGCAGCAGCGAGCTGATGCTGCCGCAGCCACTCAGTTGCAGGCACAGCAGCAGGGGTAAAAAGAGCGCGCACCGAGCGCGGCTATGGGTGGGTATTAAACGCATCTTTTTTCAAATAGGAAAGCCGTGCGCATGATGCCAGAATCTGCCGTTCAATGACCGTGACGAAAGGAAAGATCCGAACCCAGGCGCAACACTGGTAAGTGAGCGAATGATCGCGGTAACATGGGGCCTCTGACTGTCGAAAAAGGAGCTTGTCATGATGAAGAACGTCGGACAAACAGACCGCGCCCTACGCGTGTTCATTGGCGCCCTGCTGATCCTGCTCTCGCTGCTGAACGTGATCGGCCCATGGGGATGGATCGGCTTGCT
>CAZLJL010000368.1:0-1680 GCA_964559785.1 uncultured Bifidobacterium sp. | reverse complement strand
GTGTACTCCGCCACCGGCAGATTTGCGCCCACCAAGCCGCAGATGGCGGCGCCGCGCGCCTGACCCAATAGCAGCGTGGATTGCGGGTTCACATTCGAAAAAACAATCTCGATTGCCGCGCACTCGGGTTGGTAAGTCTGTACCAGCTGACTGACGCCCTCAAGAATGACTTTCAGTCTGGACGGTAAATCGCCATCCGGTATTTGGATGGTGCCAGAGGCGACGTAGGACAGACGCGCGCCGGCTTGATGAATCACACCGAAACCGGTGACGCGCAGCCCAGGGTCGATACCAAGGATTTTCATGCGCGGATTATGACAGTAGCGCGAAGCAAAGGTGGCGGGAGCCAGGTATCGCTAAGGCCGCCAACAACGCCAGCGATTCTTGGTTGAGGATTTTAGTGTCGGAAGTGCCGTGTTCCGGTGTATGCCATGACAACACCCTGCTCATCTGCAGCATCAATCACTTCCTGATCACGCATAGACCCACCGGGCTGGATAACGCAATTTGCACCGGCAGCAACCACCACATCCAGCCCATCGCGGAAGGGGAAGAAAGCATCCGATGCCACCACAGAACCAGCTAATGACAAGCCCGCATTTTGCGCTTTAATGGAGGCGATACGTGCAGAATCGATTCGGCTCATCTGCCCTGCACCCACACCGAGTGTCATGCCATTGCCGCAAAACACAATCGCATTCGATTTAACAAACTTGGCGACACGCCAGGCAAACATCATGTCGTGCAGCTGCGCGGGGGTTGGCTGTTTTTTGCTGACGATGGTCAGTTCATTCGCTTGTACATTTTTCGCATCCGCCGATTGCAGCAGCACGCCACCACCAACGCGCTTGAGATCGAAGGGGTTCACCGCCTGCCCGAGCGGTATTTCGAGCAGGCGAACATTCTGCTTGCTCTCAAATACTTTACGCGCCGCATCGCTGAACGCGGGCGCAATCAAGACTTCAACAAATTGCTGCGCCACGGCTTCGGCTGCTTTGCCATCCAGCGCACAGTTGAAAGCGATGATGCCGCCAAACGCCGAGGTGGGGTCAGTTTTAAATGCCTTGCTATACGCTTCATGCGCATCGACACCCACCGCAACACCACAGGGGTTAGCGTGCTTGACGATCACACAGGCGGGCGCATCCAAGGTCTTGACGCACTCCCAGGCCGCATCAGCATCGGCAATATTGTTGTAAGAGAGTTCCTTGCCCTGGTGCTGTCGGTAGTTGGCAAGCGCACCTTCAACGGTAGTTACATCACGATAGAACGCCGCAGATTGATGCGGGTTCTCTCCGTAGCGCATGTCTTGCAGTTTGACGAACTGTAGGTTGAGCGTAGCGGGATACGTCGCGCGTGATTGATGTTGCCGATCTGGCCCCAGCGAACTTAGATAATTAGTGATGGCGCCGTCGTATTGCGCGGTGTGAGCAAATACCTTGATCGCCAAGTCAAAGCGGGTATCGAAACTGACCACACCTGCATTGGTCTGCATCTCTGCAAGCACGCGCTGGTAATCAGAGGGGTCGCAAATCACGACGACATCTTTGTGATTTTTTGCCGAGGAGCGCAGCATGGCTGGGCCACCGATATCGATATTCTCGATAGCATCTTCGAGAAGACAGTTGTCTTTGGCGACCGTCTGCTGGAAGGGGTACAAATTCACGACCACCATGTCGA
>CAZLJL010000367.1:0-1681 GCA_964559785.1 uncultured Bifidobacterium sp. | reverse complement strand
CTGCATGCACCGTGCGCTCACCCTCGCGGGTCTCGCTCTGTTTTTTCACCTCGGCCATGATGGTGACCTGACGCCCTTCAACCTGCACCTTGATGTCATCTTTGCGCGCGCCAGGTATCTCAGCGTGCACGGTATATGATTGCTTGTCCTCGGCCACATCCATCTTGATGCGCGGAACCGGCTCCCACATACGCGAGGGCAGAATGTTTTCCAAGTTATCGAAAAGTTCATCGAGCTTGCCGAACGGCGTGCTGCGCGTGATATCGCTAAATGGATTAAAACGAGTCAGATTGGCCATGCTTGTCTCCTTCATGCAGTGGGGGGTAAACGGCAAACGCTAATGATCCGCTTCACGGTCGTCAGCGTTTTGATGTGCTTCGTACGAAGGCGTTGTCACTGAGGTATTTGATGAGGCGCATATTTGTCTCATCGACTGCGATTGCATTGCCATGCCTCGTGCTGCTGAAGGCGTATCTGCAAATACTTGCCGAAACGCTTCGATAAACATCAGGCGCTCCGTGGCTGGCAGGGCATCAATACCTGCCGCCGCAGGCCGGCCACCACCGCTCGGGAATTGCCTGCAGAGTTGATCTGCACCATAAGGCGATTGCATGGGCGCACGCACACTGACCCGCCACGCATTATTGGTCGTCGGCACCAATACCGCATGCGCGATAGCAGGCTCATCAAGCGCTATATGATTAGCCAGTGTGCCTGACACACGCCTGCTCCAAGCCGCATCGGGCAAACAAGTCATGCTACCGCGAGGTGCTATGCGTTCTGGCGACATGCAGAGTGCCTGACGCAGATCACTTTCAAGCGTTGCTGCAAGCGTGTTGAGTACCGGCTCGTTCGATATGAATCGCAGTGGGTCGAGGTGCGGATGCAGACGTCGGTACAACTCAGCGGGATGAATGATCAGCTCATCAATGCTGTCGCCATACGCGTTGTAGTTCAGGAGATTGCCAAGCTGACGCAATGCATGTCGCTCTCGGGTGGGCAGTCGAAGGCTGTCCGCAAGCTGACGCGCGGTGTTGGGCAGATTGTCGCCATACGCCGCCACAATAGCCCAGCGTCGGTAGCGACCACCTAGTTGCTGATCCACCAGTACAGCGGTACAGACGGCCGGATCGGCGTTGATGGTTGCATGCAGTAGCGGGTGGTTCGGCAAGACTTGGCTGGCGTGATGATCAATATAATCCACCCGCACGCCAGCATTTAATAGATACAAAAGTGCAGTTCGGTTTTCGTCGGCGCACACATCCAGCACGGTCACCGAGTCGCCCGCCGTTGCTACGACATACTTCAGCAGCGCGATCGCACGTTTGACACCGGTGACCAGCACCGCATCGCGCGGGCAATGCAGCCGCACTTGATGCAGCGCGCATAAACCATCAGCATCGCCATTGAACACGTCAAAGAAAGCCATGCCGGTCCGCCCAAGATACGGTACTGGTCAACCGTCAGACTCGCGACATGCCAAAAAATTCACTGCTGTTGTTCGCGCTTGAGCATAGCCATGTGCTGGGAGCTGCTATTGCACAGCAGGGTGGTTTGACGCTCGCACCGCATGAAGAGCGCGTATTTGAGGATGGTGAGCACAAATCCAGACCCTTACAAAGTGTGCGAGGGCGAAGCTGTTTCGTGCTGCATTCGCTGTATGGCGAGCCGTCACAAACCG
>CAZLJL010000366.1:0-1687 GCA_964559785.1 uncultured Bifidobacterium sp. | reverse complement strand
CCGATGCCATCGACCAGCGGTCGGTCGGCTTGGCGACCTCACCACCGACGTTCACTGTGACGATATCGCCCTTGAATGACGGGAAATAGTAGATATCGCCATCTTGGGCCGGTGCGACGAATAATGCGTCATCCGTAGGATCAAAAAACTCAGGGCTTTTCTGCTTGTCAGTTGGCATGCCGTCATCGCTGAGAGAGATTGTCAGCATGGTGCCGTCACCGCACAACGTGGCAACCCGGAGCGCGGTTTGAGCGGGATACAAGCCAAAGCAGCCCGGCGTTTGAATTTCAGTGACCATTTTTCCGAGTTGGCGGTCAACAATGCCAATCGATGTTGCCGGGCTCGCATTCTGTACATAAATGAAACGGCCATCTGCCGAGGTTCGCAAAGTCGCCAGATAAGGTAACGACTGCGAGTGACGCGCCGGGTATGGAATCTCCGCCTTGAGTGCGAGTGTGCTGGCGTCATACACCAGAATTTCTTCGAAGCGCTCGCCGCGGTTCAGCTTGGTGTAGTAAGTCGTGGCGACATAGATCTCGCTGCGATCAGGCGACACGGTAGTTTGTGCAAAGGACCCGGTGGATACCATGCCCTCCACCTTCATGCTTCGGCCATCAATGATGACCAGCTTGCCATCAGGTAGATGCGGTAGCGCGACGTCTGTGTAATACAAGCGGTAAGGGTGAGCTGCGGGCAAGCGCTCCAGCGTCGTCACCGTCTCTATGCCAAGTTCGGCATGGGCGGGTATCGATACACTGCCCAGCATCATCAGAAATTGAAAAAGCCAAGTTGTTCGCTTCACGACCTTTCGCCTCCTCTTGATGAAAACTCTTCGCCACCGTCATGGTTGCCAAGTTTCTTTCACTCATAGTCTTGCAGAATGGACCGCCCGGGTGTTATCCGAAATCGGAAGCAAATAGACCCGGGCGCACCACAAAACTGCCGGGATCTATGGTGATCAAGCCCGAAAGTTAAACATTCGATATTTTTTATCAGGGGGGCTTACCGCCCCAGGGATTCACTGGTAATGTCCGAAAAAAAGCGTCAGCCAGAAAATAACAAAAAAACATGTCGGCCCCTTTTATTTCCTCCGTGTCTGAAAATCGCTCGGTTGATGAGCAAATGGCTCTGCTTAACTCGAGCTATCGACACCATCAAGTTTCCACATGGGACTCGGAGCATCATGCTGCTTGTCTCTCAGACTGGGATCAAACCTATAGCCAACTCGAGGCCGGGGCATTTAGCGGAGAGCTGATTGATGTTGGCTTCTCGGATATTCAAGTTTTTCGTGAATCCACTAATCGCTCGGTTTTCCAACAAGGTAGTCCGGTAGACGATTGCTTCGTGATCGGTATGCCCGTCAATATGGACGGATCGGGACTTTTTTGTGGGAAGCAAGTCAGAACGCAAGATTTAATTGCTTTCAATGGCTCTCAAGGCTTCAACCTGATCACCCCCAAGCATTTTGATGTACTGGCTGTTACTGTTCCGAGGCTGGAATTGCTGCAACTCCTTGCGCTTGAGGGGGTGGATACCACTGGCATGTCGAATTCTGTTTTGATGGAGCCATCCCCGGTCGCGATGGATGCGCTGAAGAATTGTCTGTTATCGATCGTGAGTCCTGAGATGCTCGAATCAGCGCAGCTGGGGCATCTCCAAGTACAGCGCATCTTCAAGTCAGCAATTT
>CAZLJL010000365.1:0-1711 GCA_964559785.1 uncultured Bifidobacterium sp. | reverse complement strand
GTATCAGCTCTTGCAACATCCAGATCGGCAAGGTGGTTTGCTGTCCCGCCGTGAAGGTGGTAACAATCACTTCGTCGAAACTTAACGCGAAAGCAAGCAATGCTCCGGCCAGCAAAGCAGAGCCCAGCTGGGGCAACACGACGTAGAAAAAAGTTTGGAACGCGTTAGCCCCCAGATCCATCGAGGCCTCGATTAGGGATGGGCTTAGGCGCCGCAGACGTGCGACTGCATTGTTATAGACCACGACAATACAGAATGTTGCATGGCCAATCACGATGGTCCAGAAACTGAACGGTATATCTGCCGAGTGATAGGCGGACCGTAGCGCAATCCCGGTCACCACACCCGGCAGTGCGATTGGCAAAATCAGTAATAAAGAAATCGCATCGCGCCCGAAAAATTTTGATCGAGCAAGCGCACCTGCCGCCAGTGTGCCAAGTATCAAGGCAAGCGCCGTCGCACATAGCGCCACCTGCACCGACAAGGTCACCGCATTCCAGACGTCCACCCGATCCAGCGCCACAGCAAACCATTGCGTTGTCAGTGACGGCGGTGGGAATACATAGCTCTTGTCCTCGCTGCTGAAGGCATACAGAACAATCAAAGCAAGCGGCACGTGCAGAAAAAGCACGCCGCCGATTGTGGCTAGCGTGAGTCCCAGGGAGGGGCGCGCACTCAATGCACTGTCAGAGCGCATCAAAGGCTCCCTTCCGCTTGGCCAACCAGAGGTAGATAGCAATAATAATGATCGGCGCAATTGAGAATGCTGCGGCAAAAGGCAGATTGCCTGCAATTCCCTGCTGACGGTAGACCACCTGGCCGATGAATAGAGTTGAGTTACCGATCACCTGAGGGATGATGTAATCACCGAGTGTCAAAGAAAAAGAAAAAATAGATCCCGCCGCAATGCCGGGCATCGCCAGTGGAAGAATGACTGTCCAGAAGGTACGGCGTGGATGCGCGCCAAGATCTGCTGAAGCCTCAATCAATGATGGTGGTATGCGCTCAATTGAAGCCTGAATCGGCAGTATGACAAACGGCAACCACATATAGACAAATACGACGAAGGTGCCGAGGGGTGAAAAACTTAGCGAATTACCACCCACCACGGGTGCCGACAGAATTGCTTCCAGCAGCCAGGAAAGATGTAGTTGCGTGACCAGCCAAGCAATGGCGCCCTCTTTCGCAAGTAGCAGTTTCCATGCATAAAGCCGCACCAAATAACTGGACCACAAAGGCAGCATGACCGCGACATACAAAATCGCCTTGGTTGTGCCCCGCGTGTAGCGGGCCATCATGTAAGCCAGCGGGAAACCAATTGATACGCTGGCGATCGTGACGAGCGTTGCCATCACGATGCTTCTACGGATCACATCCAGATTCGCAGGTTCTAGCAGCGCAATAAAATTCTGCAGCCCGATCTCGTAGACGATCGTGCCGGAAAAATCATCCAACCGAAAAAAGCTCTGCGCCAGTAGTGTGAAGAGCGATCCGAGATAGATCACGCCGAACCAGAGTAGCGGTGGAATCAGCAGCAGCATGGGCAATAGATACTGCCGGCGCAGCAAGTGCGTAGAAAGTCGATCGCCTAGCCCAGCGCCGATCTGCGCGCCAGCGTTGAGTGTGGATGCCCCGGCGCCGCTCATACCGAAACGGATGGTCTCAATGGATGGACAGCCAACGCATCCCAATGAAGATGCACGGTGTCACC
>CAZLJL010000364.1:0-1715 GCA_964559785.1 uncultured Bifidobacterium sp. | reverse complement strand
GGATCGCAGCAGCAGTACCGATCGCGACGGCGGCGGTACCCATCATCGCGTGATGTAGCTTACCCATCGATAGTGCACGCACTAGCAGATCAATATCGGCGGCGTTGACATTTTTCCCACTGGACGACACATAGGCTTTAGGTGTCGCGACGAACGCTACCTTCGGCGTATGCTGTCGCTTGGCAGCCTCGCTAATGTCCTTGATAAGCCCCATGCGCACAGCACCGTGGGCGCGAATCGTCTCAAACATCGCAAGTGCTTTGGGATCGCTATTGATCGCTTCCTGTAATTCGGTACCAGTGTAACCAATCGCTTCCGCATTCACGAAGATCGTTGGAATACCTGCATTGATCATGGTCGCCTTCAAGGTACCAACACCCGGCACCTCCAGATCATCGACCAACGCCCCAGTCGGGAACATGGCACCACCCGCGCCCTCTTCCTCTGCTGCCGGATCCATAAACTCGAGCTGCACTTCAGCCGCAGGAAATGTCACGCCATCGAGTTCAAAGTCGCCAGTCTCTTGCACAGCACCGTCAGTCATGGGTACATGCGCGATAATGGTCTTTTGAATATTCGCCTGCCAGATGCGAATGGTGGCGATACCGTCTTTAGGCAAACGCGATGGATCGATCAAACCATTACTGATCGCAAAAGGCCCCACTGCCGCCGACAAATTGCCGCAGTTACCACTCCAATCCACAAATGCCTGATCAATCGACACCTGTCCGAACAGGTAATCAACATCGTGCTCAGGTCGAGTGCTTTTCGAGATGATGACGGTTTTGCTGGTGCTGGAAGTAGCACCACCCATGCCGTCGATTTGTTTACCGTACGGGTCGGGGCTACCGATCACACGCAATAGCAGAGCGTCGCGGGCTGCACCGGGCTGCTGAGCTGCTTCGGGAAGATCCTGCAAACGGAAGAACACACCCTTGCTCGTACCACCGCGCATATAAGTGGCCGGGACTTTGATTTGCGGCTTAAAGTTCATTGTCATTCAACTGGTTTCTAAGGTTTGCTGAAAAATCTTGGACCCCGGCCTGCGCCGGGGTGACGGTTCAAAAGCAACTGATCTGAATACGGTCGGCCACCATGGATCTAGACATTAGCCGAAGTGATCAGCCTTAACATCGTCATCCCGGCGCAGGCCGGGATCCAGTGACTTTTCTCAGACTTTCAATAGCCTTATGCTGCTTTCTGCGAGGACTCAAGAAAATCCTGCGCAAAGCGCTGCAGTACACCGCCGGCTTCGTAGATGGATACTTCTTCATCACTATCGAGGCGACAAGTCACTGGCACTTCAACGCGCTCGCCGCTTTGGCGATGAATAATCAGCGTCAAATCAGTACGCGGCTTGCGGGTACCGATCACGTCATAGGTTTCAGTGCCATCCAACGCGAGCGTCTTGCGATTGACGCCGGCTTTGAACTCCAGCGGCAATACACCCATACCAATCAGGTTAGTACGATGAATACGCTCGAAACCCTCGGCAACAATCGCTTCGACACCTGCTAAGCGCACGCCTTTTGCTGCCCAATCGCGGGAGGAGCCCTGACCATAGTCAGCACCCGCGATGATAATCAATGGCTGCTTGCGGTTCATGTAGGTTTCGATCGCTTCCCACATACGCATCACCTTACCCTCGGGCTCGACGCGTGCGAGTGAACCTTTCTTTTGCTGACCGTCGACGATCACCATTTCATTGACCAGCG
>CAZLJL010000363.1:0-1723 GCA_964559785.1 uncultured Bifidobacterium sp. | reverse complement strand
GCAAAACTCGCGGGCACGGGCGATACCAAACCGCCATCGACATAATCAATCGTCCCAATACGCACCGGCTTGAAAACCCCCGGTACTGAAGACGACGCACGAACAGCCGCGCCAGTATTTCCACGCCTAAATAAAATCGGTTGACCACTCTTTAAGTCAGTCGCCACAGCACCAAACGGAATTTTCAGCTTTTCAATTGGCTGTCCTTGTACGGCGCGGTTCACGTAGTTCTGCAAGCCCTCACCCTTCAACATGCCTGTCGGCCCTGAAAAAAACGGTACCGACCAGTCCGAGATAGCGCTCTCGTCCATATCAATCGCCATCTTCTGCAAGGTATTCCCATTGTTTCCAGCGGCGTATAGCGCACCGACCAAACTCCCCGCGCTGGTACCCACCACCAGATCAGGCACGATGCCCTGCGATTCCAGCGCCTTGATCACGCCAATATGCGCGAAGCCGCGTGCTGCGCCACCGCCAAGGGCAAGCCCAACCTTCACCTTGCGTGGTGCAGGTGAAGGTTTGACTGCGGAAGGCGGATCTGCAGGTAGCGGCGAGCTATCCGCCGATGGGGGCGCGGCAGAGTCGGCTGCGTCTGGTGCCCCAGACACCTCAGGCGACGATGATGGAGGGGCAGACATCGTCTGCGTGGTAGCACCAGGCTTCGTGCTTTGCTTACCTGTGGGGACGGTTTGGCAACCCGCGAGGAGCAGCGTGATGACAGTTGTGAAAAAAAATGCGCGCATGAAAAATACCGTAAGCCAAGCCCTGCATTCTAGCCGAGCAGGCCTCAGATCTAGCGTAGCGGCGTTTTGATGGCGAAGCTAATCTGGCGCGTTAGGCAGCAATCGCTGCACTGCGGCGCCCCTAATCAGCAAAATAATCACCACTACCGTTCACTATCGACATGGGCATAACGAAAGCCCCGCTGTAAATCCTCGAATTACTCGGGCGGCAGTAGGGTATGTTCGACTAGCCAGCGCTCAGTAGATGGTTGGCTGAGATTAAAGTGCAGCCAAAGTAGTTTGCCCGATGGGATTCACAGATACTGATCCGGACCTTAGCCAAGATTGTCCGCTGGGCTGATCTCGGTGGTTATACCGTCGTGAAATTCATAGGCCCAGACTAAGCCGGAAGGATTAATACGGAGCTCCCGGGTGAGGAGATCTTTGATGGGAGCAGAGGCCGATAAACAGCCAAGACGACAGAATCAAAACCTAAAACGCCATCCTTCTACATTAGAGTTGATTCACCGGTCGAATGCAAAACGCCCCCGAAGGGGCGCTCGGCATTACTACTGCAAATACAATTAGAAATTGTACTGAGCACGCAAGGTGGTGACGCTTTCGCGATCGCCGACTGTGCCTGCTCCCGTGAGCCCTAAATATGCAGCGGTAATAGGCTGGTCGAACGTTGTCATCGAGTGATTCAACATCACGCGCGAATTCGGGTTAATGAACCACGTCAGGCCAAGAGTCGTCGTCTTACCCTTGTTGGAGCCGTTAGTTAAAACTGAAGCACCTCCTAGGCCAGTATCCTGCAAGCCGGTTGCGTCATAACCAGAGAACCTCAAACCGATCTGCCAAGCACCAATACCGGAGCCACTCGCATCATAGTTAGACTTGATCTTAATCGAGCTAAATGCACCGTCTTTATACGAGTCGTACCAGTTCTCACCGGTCAGGTTGTACAAGAACGCCACATAGTGCGTCCGGTACTTTCCTCG
>CAZLJL010000362.1:0-1740 GCA_964559785.1 uncultured Bifidobacterium sp. | reverse complement strand
GGGTTGCCCTTGCAAGCACCATCCGTAAAAATTTCAACGCTATCCATGCCGGTCTCTTTGTTTTTTCATACGATTCGTGACGGGCATTGCACTTGGAACAACAGCGCGTTGCTTATCCCACACCGGCCCAATCAACCGCATGCCTTGCACGCGTTTAATTGCCTGCACAATATACAGCGCCCCTAGATAGGGCCACCAGCGATTTCCTGCTTTTTCCAGAAAGGAGAAGCGACGTAACCATTTGTCGGTCGCACAAGGCGGTGCATAACAGCCAAAGTGGCCACGATTAATTTCCATGTTCAGCAGCTTCAGCCAATCTTTCAAGCGTGGCACGCTAATGAACTCGCCATTCAGCGGTAAAAAGTGTGCGCCCGTCATTCGCCCTGCTGACTGGCGCGCACCCCACATACTGATTGGATTGAAGCCACAAATAATCACCTGCCCCTCGGGGATCAATACCCGCTCGACCTCCCGCAGTACTTGGTGCGGTTCTGCAGAAAACTCAAGCACATGCGGCATCACGACCAGATCCAGACTCTGCGTGGCGAATGGCAACTCGGTGAAGTCATGTACGACGACGACCTGACGCTCTGCGCTAACGGTATCGGATGGCAACTTGGAATCCGTCACCCATCGATTCGGCATTCGGTTCGCGGCCAAAGTATCGAGCATCGGCAAGCCGATCTGCACGGCGTTGTAGCCAAAAATATCGGCTGTCAATTCATCCAGCCGCGATTGCTCCCACGCGTGGGCGTAGGCACCCGCTGGTGTATCGAACCAGGGAGCGAGCGATATAATCGGCTGGTACAAAGCGTCTGGATTCATGCTGATGTCTATGCCACCGTCCCTGCAAGTTACCGCGATACCGGCGTTTGCCGACAACTATCTCTGGCTCATCCACGACCAGCAGCATGCTGCCGTCGTTGATCCCGGTGATGCTGCGCCCATCGAAGACGCCTTGCGTTCACTCGGCTTGGCATTGAACGCTATTTTACTCACTCACCATCACGCCGACCATGCGGGTGGTGTGACCGAACTGCTCTCGAATTGGTCGGTGCCGGTGTTCGGACCCGCGGGCGAAAAGATCCAAGGTGTTTCTCGTCCACTGCATGAGGGCGATATTGTCGACCTGCCTGTGCTCGGCTTGCGGCTCAATGTACTTGACGTACCCGGTCATACCGCAGGCCATATCGCCTATGTTGCTGGTGAGCAGAACTGGCTGTTCTGCGGCGATACACTGTTCGCCGGTGGCTGTGGCCGCCTGTTCGAGGGTACGCCGGGGCAAATGACGCAGTCGCTCGCCAAACTCGCTGCGCTACCTGACGAGACGCTGGTGTACTGCGCGCATGAGTACACGCTATCCAACTTGCGCTTTGCGCTAGCTGCCGAACCGGACAATGCAGATCTTGTTGCCAGATTCGAGCAAGCACAACAAATGCGTGCACAGGGTGAGGCTACCGTACCCTCCACTATTGGCCTTGAGAAGCGCACCAATCCTTTCCTGCGCTACCGCGAGCCAGCAGTACTGCGCACCTTGCAATCGGCTGGTCGTTTGGAGAACGACGAGCCGGTGGCTGCGTTCGCAGCACTAAGGGAATGGAAAAACAGCTTCCGCTAAGCCTTACATCCGCTTCGTAAATTCCGATCCCTACCGCTGCTCAGGCGGACCGGTGCGACAACGGGTGCGGGCATCCCTGAGGGGCAAGGGCGATAGTGCGCTGCAGCCCATGGCTTCACAAA
>CAZLJL010000361.1:0-1751 GCA_964559785.1 uncultured Bifidobacterium sp. | reverse complement strand
GTACGTCGATAGCAGCACGAACCGAATCAGGATTAGCGTTGTAGGTGTCATCAATCACGATGGCACCATTTTCTGCCTGTTTTTTCTGCAGCCGCCCCGCGACTGGCATAAACGCTGACAAGCCACGCGCAACACTCTGCAAATCAATGCCGATTGCAATCGCTGCCGCGCAGGCGGCTAGCGCGTTGCGAACGTTATGCTCGCCAGCCGCAGACAACACAAAACTGACCTGCTCACCGCGCGCATTGATCGCGACCTGGCTACCGAAATCGTTCGGTGTCCACTGCGCTGTCACTGCCGCCTGCTTATTCAATGCAAAGCTGAGCAAGTTGCGTGAACCGGCATACGCCGTCCACAACGGCGCAAATTCATCATCAGCTGGAAAAACTGCGTAACCATCATCCGCAAGCCCATTGATGACGGCACCATTCTCTTCGGCGACAGCCGCAACACTGGCCATGAACTCCTGATGTTCGCGCTGCGCATTGTTGACGAGGCCTACCGTCGGTTGCGCAATCTGGGCCAGTCGCGCGATTTCACCGGGATGATTCATTCCCATCTCAACTACCGCTGCGCGATGCTGTGTATTCAGGTTGAACAGTGTGAGCGGCACACCGATCTCATTGTTGAGGTTGCCACGAGTCGCAAGATAGTTTTGCTCACCGAAAGCAGCGCTTAAGATCGAGGCGATCATCTCCTTGACCGTGGTCTTGCCGTTACTACCGGTGACACCGATCACAGGGATACTGAAACGTCTGCGCCACAGCTGCGCGATTTGGCCAAGGGCATACCGTGTGTCAGGCACGATCAGCGCCGGAGTGTTCAAGCCATCAGGTAATCGTTCGACGATAACGGCAGCGGCACCGCTGGCCACCACATCAGCAAGAAAATCATGTGCGTCAAAGCGCTCACCGCGGAGTGCCACAAACAAGTTACCTGTCACGACGGCTTTGCTGTTGGTCGTGACACCACTAAAACTCGCGGGCGCAGTGAGCCTCGCACCGGGTAGTGCGCTGAGCAATTCATTCAGGGATGCTTGCATCAATGCCCCCCGTGCCGAGTTGCGCAGGTTGCCAAGGCAAGTGCGGCATGGTCAGCATCACGAAAGGCCAAGCGACGACCTTTCACCTCCTGGTACTCCTCATGACCTTTGCCCGCTAGCAGAACCACGTCATGTTTACCGGCGTGACGAATCGCAGACAAAATCGCGGTTGCTCGGTCTTCAATAATCTGAAGTTTTTGGCGACTACCCTCAGGAATACCATCGATAATCTGAGCAATGATTTGTGTTGGGCTCTCGTCCCGTGGGTTGTCACTGGTGACCATGATGTGATTCGCGTGGTCTGCGGCTAGCCCCATCTGCGGACGCTTGCCCGGATCACGACCACCGCCACAGCCGAACACGCACCACAGTTCTCCATGCCGGGCTTCAGCCACCGGGCGCAAGGTGTCGAGTACTTTTTCTAATGCATCCGGTGTGTGCGCGTAGTCAATCACTACCAATGGCGCATCAACACCACCAAGCTGCTGCATACGGCCCGGCACTGCTTGCAATGATTCCAGCGAGCTCACGACCTGCGCAAACGATAAACCGCGCACCAACAATACGGCGGCAATCGCCAGAGCATTACTGACATTGAAGCGGCCAATCAGATGCGTACGCACCATGCCGTTGCCATGCGGCGTGCGCAGCTGGAAGCTACTACCGTGTTGTGTGGTTCGAATGTCGGCGGCCACCACCGATTCAACAC
>CAZLJL010000360.1:0-1753 GCA_964559785.1 uncultured Bifidobacterium sp. | reverse complement strand
AGCAGAAGCGCAGCGCGCCGGCGTACCGTTTGTCGACCAGCGCTGGCTCGGTGGCACATTGACCAACTTCAAGACCATCAAGACCTCGATCAAGCGCCTGAAGGAGATGGAAGCTGCCATCGCCGACGGCTCGGTCGAAAAAATGTCCAAGAAAGAAGCGTTGATGTTCAACCGCGAGCTGGACAAGCTGCAAAAAGGCATTGGCGGTATCAAAGACATGAACGGTGTCCCGGACGCCATCTTCGTGATTGACGTGGGCTACCACAAGGGCGCTATTACCGAGGCCACCAAGCTCGGCATCCCGGTGATTGGTGTGGTGGATACCAACCACTCCCCAGCCGGCGTCACCTACGTGATCCCGGGCAATGACGATTCGTCAAAAGCGATCACGCTGTATGCGCGTGGTGTTGCTGATGCGATTCTGGAAGGCCGCGCCACTTCGGTTGCCGACATTGTCGAGGCGACCAAAGGTGAGGAGTTCGTCGAAGTCAGCGATCAAGCCTGATTGGCCGCAGCGCACTGCCCCGCCAAGCGGGGCGGAAAATCAGGGGCAAACAGCGGTTCGCCCCTTTTTTTCGGGCAATCGGCAGCGGCGTGCATATCAGCCGCAGGTCGTGATGCAAGGATATTGATACCGGCCGTCGTGTGACGGCCAAGTTGAGGAGAAGGTAATGGCAGCAATTACAGCAGCAATGGTGGGTGAACTGCGCGCAAAGACCGACGCGCCCATGATGGAATGCAAGAAGGCGTTGACCGAGGCCGATGGCGACATGGCAAAAGCCGAGGAAATTCTGCGCGTCAAGCTCGGTAACAAAGCATCGAAAGCAGCGTCGCGCGTCACTGCCGAGGGCGTGGTGGCAGCCCATATTGCGGGTGGCATCGGTGCGCTGGTCGAGGTGAACTGCGAGACTGACTTTGTCTCGAAAAATGATGACTTCCTGAACTTCACCAAACATATGGCGCAGCTGGTTGCCGACAAAAATCCAGCCGACGTTGCAGCACTCTCTGCTTTGCCGATGGATGGCAAGACAGTAGAAGAAGTGCGCTCGGCCTTGATCGGCAAAATTGGCGAGAACATGTCAATCCGCCGCTTCCAGCGTTTCGAAACATCGGCTAAGTTAGTCTCTTATTTGCACGGCACCCGAATCGGCGTGATGGTCGAGTACGACGGCGCAGATGAGCAAGTGGGCAAAGATGTGGCGATGCATATCGCAGCGATGAAGCCAGTGGCCCTGTCTTCGGCGCAGGTGCCGGCTGAGCTGATCGAAAAAGAGCGCTCGGTCGCGACGCTTAAAGCACAGGAATCCGGCAAGCCGGCTGATATCGCCGCAAAAATGGTCGAAGGTTCGGTACAGAAATACCTCAAAGAGGTGTCGCTGCTGGATCAGGCCTTTGTCAAGAATGACAAGCAGACAGTCGAGCAGATGCTGAAGGCGGCTAATACTTCTGTGAAGGCGTTCACCATGTTTATCGTCGGCGAGGGTATTGAAAAGCGACAGGATGACTTCGCTGCCGAAGTGGCGGCGCAGGTCGCCGCCGCGAAGAAGTCTTAAGCAAGGGTTAAAAACGGGCCGCATGGCCCGTTTTTTTCAGTGAGGCAGCATTTACAATATCGATCAAAGCAACGAAGCAAATAAGGGAGCGGTACGCATGACAACACCCATATACAAGCGGGTTCTGCTGAAACTGTCGGGCGAAGCACTGATGGGCGACGACGCCTACGGTATCAATCGCGCCACCATTGAGCGTATGG
>CAZLJL010000359.1:0-1756 GCA_964559785.1 uncultured Bifidobacterium sp. | reverse complement strand
TTGTGAACAACAGTCGCGCTTGGTATGAGATGGCGCCTACTGAAAAGGCGTGATCACTCAGCCCTCGTGCAGCACCATCGCGCTGCGTGGGAATTGAATCGTAAATCGACTGCCCTTGCCAGACTCGGAGTGGATCTGTAGCTGCGCATCATGCCGCATCAGTACATGCTTGACGATTGCGAGGCCTAGTCCCGTTCCCTTGGTTTCGCGTGATCGGCTCTTGTCTACTCGGTAGAAGCGCTCCGTCAGTCGCGACAAATGCTCTTGGCTAATCCCGATACCAGTATCTGACACGATGCAACGCGGGCCTTCATCACTATTGGACCATTGGATTTCGACTTGCCCACCGTCTGGCGTATAGCGCACTGCATTCGACACCAGATTACCAATTGCGCTACGCAGCTCTTCGGTATTACCCCGTAGATCAGGACCATTCACCACCAAGCTGATTTTATGCCGCCCAGCGGATAACGCATTTGCCTCAGCCTCAATTTTCTCGAGTAACTCGCGGATATTGATTTCTTCCTCGCGCAGCGGATAGTCCATGGATTCAAGGCGGGTCAATACCAACATATCCTCGACCAAATGCTGCATACGCTGGCCTTGCTCGACCATCAGCTTCATGTGTCGTGTACGTGTGGGCGCATCCAGCTCAGGTTGATTCGCTGAGATCTCAAGAAAACCGTTAATCACGGTCAGCGGGGTTCGCAACTCATGCGAGGCATTGGCGATGAAATCTCGACGCATCTGATCAAGCCGCTCAAAGTCTGTGACGTCATGCGACACCAGAATATGCCGCCGATTCTCAAAGGGGATCAGGCGCACAATCAGCTTGCGGTCATCCACGGCGAGCGTGAGTGGCTCTTCATAACGACCGAGGATGATGTAATCAATGAACTCCGGGCTGCGGATAAGGTTGGTGACACGCATACCCTTATCGGTCGCAAGAGATAAACCGAGGTGCTGCTCGGCCACCGGGTTGCACCATTCAAGGAATAGTACGTCGTCCATGATCACCACACCGTCAGGCAACTGACTCATGGCTTGCCTAAAGCGTGACAACCACTCTGCTAATTCTGCGCGGTTTTTCTGATCCTCACGCCGCATTCGGTACAGCTTGGCAAAAATTTCTGTCCAGGCACCGCCACCATCATCGAGCCTGACCCGCTCCGGGTCTTCCAACCACGCCGACAAGCGGTACATGTAGAACAGTTGCTGCAAGAGCAGGAGCGCGAGCACCAACAACGCCACCAGCAAACCTACCAGCGCGCCCCATAGATAGCCAGCCGCCAAACCGGCAATACTGACCAACGCGAAGCGCAGAGCCACGGGGATCCAGAACAGGTTTCGATGCGTCATCTCGGGGAGATACTCAATCCCGGCCTACGCCGAGCAGTTGGTTGACCTGCCGCTGCCGGTGGACATACCGCTGGGTAGAAATGCGGCAAAGTCTAGGGCAGATCGGCGGAAGCAAGGTCTTGTCAGTGCCTTCGGCACGGCCAGATCCCGACTGCCGCGATTGTACTGGAGACCGCTACTTCTCCGACAGCATATACCCGACGCTACGTACGGTTTTGATCAGGCCATCGGCAGGTGCCAAGGCTTTGCGTAGCCGGAGGATGTGAACATCCACGGTACGCTCCTCAAGCACCACATGGTCTCCCCATACCTTGTCAAGTAACTGACCACGGGTAAATACGCGCTCGGGGTGAGCGATCAGGAAGCGTAGCAGCTTGAACTCGGCGTGGCCCATCTC
>CAZLJL010000358.1:0-1756 GCA_964559785.1 uncultured Bifidobacterium sp. | reverse complement strand
AGCCTGATGAGAACTACGACCGGCATCAGTATCGGCTACTGCACGTTGGTCTGCTGGACCATCGTTTTTCCCTTTGGTTTTATTTGAACTGCTCTTGGCTTCGGCATCGCGTACAGCGCGTTGGTCTGCTGCTCCATGATTTTTATCTAAGGATTTTTTCGAGCTGATGTCAGCGTCGTTATCGCGCACTGCACGTTGATCTGCCGGCCCACTGTTTTTACCGAGGGCATTATCCGAACTGATACCGGTATCGTTATCGCGCAAGGCGCGCATATCCGATGTGCCGTCAACTTCTGATGCATCGCTGCCAGCAAGTGCTTGCGTTCTTGAATTATTCTCAAGCGATTGCAGCCCGGTATCACCGGATAACTCTTTTGACAGACGATCCGTGTTTTGCCGCATCGTATTCGAGATGCGGGTTTCCATTTCCGATGGCTGACCCGACCTATTTCCGGTCCCACTGACGTTCTGGCGCGCCTGATCTCCGCTCTTTCCAGCCTCACCGGTCTCTTCTTCCCATTCTTTCTTACGTTGGAAGACTACGCCTTCTTCCTGCTCGCTTCTGCGCGGAGGGGGTATATCGGACTTTTTAGCACTGACAGACGCTCGCACTGTCTCATCTGGCACATCATTTTTCAGAAAAATAATGTTCAGATAGCGCTCAAATTCTTTCTCGGTTACCTCGAATGCAGCCAACATACGACGGAACAGCTCGCGCTCGACCTTAACAACCTGGCGATCAGACATCATGGTGTCGCAGGCGTGTAAAAGAATGCATAAGCGCTGATGTGCATCGAGCATTGGCGCTGCCAGCGCCAAGAATTGCGGTGCGCGCACCTTACTGACATAGCGCAGCCCCGCCTTCAGCAATGCGGGTGAGCCGCCCACTGCCGCATTCAGCCGGCCAACTTCTTCTTCCGCCATCGTGCCATCTGCCGCCATCATATAAATGAGGGAGACTACGAGTGCTAATGGCGGGGTGAGCGTCGCAGTGTTCGCGGCAACATCGAAGTCCCCGAAGATGGACGTCCTATCCTTGATCGTGATTGTGTCGAAGTAGGGCTGAAAGCTTGCTTTGGTATGACCCATGGCAGCTAGCATTCGATTGAACAGCTGCTCCTCACCCGCTACCATGACACCATCTGCCATCAGCGAATCGCAGACGTTCGTGAGCAAACAAAGCCGATCCCTTTGGTTCAGTAAAGCGGGAGCCTCATTTAGAAACTGATCGACGCTATTTTTTTCTGAATACTCAATTGCTCGCTTCAAGGTATCAGCATCAGTGCCAACGACCGCCTGTAGTTGGCTGCTCTCATATTCAGAGATATCACTATCAACTGCCATCATGTAAAGGATGGCAGTCACAACGCAAAGACGAGGTGACAGCTGAGCCGAGTTTTGATTCACACTGCGGACCTCACCCTCCTCGAGTGATTGAACCAGCTGTGGAAATCGATCAGCAGACCCCATGGCTTAGCCCCTTTTCCTGCGGGCGCCACGGATAACGAGTTTGTTGGTCAGCGTGTGATTAAATGCATTGGATAGCTTGGAAGTAGCCAAGGCGATCCCAGCCCATCCCTCCGCTGACTGCAATCGCAGCAAAACGGAGAGCATTTGACATCGACTGGAAGTTAGGTGAATGACCATTGCGCAGGTTGATCGAACATAGAATGAAACCTACGTTCATCCTACGTTTCACCCAGTATTCAACTTACACTCCCCCTCATACATCCTCTCAAAAACTCTCTTATTCAGC
>CAZLJL010000357.1:0-1761 GCA_964559785.1 uncultured Bifidobacterium sp. | reverse complement strand
GTAGTCGCTGGGAGGTCTTGACCTGCTACCCCGGCCTGCACGCCATCGTGATGCACCGCTGGGCGAATGCTTGCTGGCGTATGGGTCTGAAATGGCTGGGCCGTTTCATCTCGCACATCTCGCGCTGGCTGACCGGAATCGAGATTCACCCTGGTGCCATCATCGGGCGCCGTGTATTCATCGATCACGGCTTTGGTGTCGTGATCGGCGAGACCGCTGAGATTGGCGATGATTGCACCATCTACCAGGGCGTCACGCTTGGCGGCACATCGCTCAGTAAAGGTAGCAAGCGTCATCCAACTTTGGGTCGTGGTGTGATCATTGGTGCGGGCGCGCAAGTCTTGGGTGGATTCACGGTGGGCGAGGGCGCCAAGGTAGGCTCGAACGCGGTAGTCGTGAAAGAGGTACCTGCTGGTGCGACCGCCATCGGTAACCCGGCGCGTGTGATCGCGAAAGACGCTCATGCTGGCCGCGACGATGCGGCAGCGCGTATGTTTGCGGCTTATGGTCTGACACCGAATGGTGATGATCCTCTATCCAAAGCCTTGCACGGTTTGATCGACAACGCGGCTTCGCAAGAGACGCAATTGCAGAAAATCGTCGCGGCCCTTAAAGCAGCGGGCATTGCAGTCGAAGAGGTAGCGCCGTCCGATCGTTTCGACGCCGATCAACTCAACAAGCTCGTAGAGTAAGTCCTCGTAGTCGGTATCTTGATCGCGCTCTTTCTTGATCGGCTGCTTGAAACGATTTTTCTTACTCGGTTCAGTGCGATTGGCATTAGCTATTTCAGTGCGACTAGTTTTCGCCGGCTGCACGCTTCAACTCTAACGCTCTGAGTAGGTTGCGCTGAACCTTGCCGGTCGTGGTCATTGGCAGCGCCTCAATGAACTCGATTTCTTTCGGATACTCATAGGGCGCCAGTCGGCCGCGTACATGCTGCTGCAGGGCGGTAATCAGTTCAGCATCTTGTTGTGCACTGCGTAGCGTGTCCGCTGTGAGCACTACAAAGGCTTTCACCAGGTTGCCGCGTTCTGCATCCGGTTTCGGTACCACGGCAGCATTCGCGACAGCAGGGTGCTTGACGAGGCAGTTCTCGATTTCCGATGGGCCGATTCGGTAGCCTGCAGCCTTGAACATGTCATCCGCCCGACCGCGATACCAGAGGTAGCCGTCCGCATCCACCTCTGCCAGATCGCCAGTCATCAGCCAATCGCCACGGTATTTTTCCCGACTGGCATCGGGGCGGCGCCAGTAGCTGTTGAAAATCACAGGGTCTGGTTGACCGTGAATGTCGCGGCGATGTAATCCAACTTCTCCTATCTGGCCAGGGCCCAGCGGCTCACCCGTTTCATCCAATACCGCAACCCGATGTCCCGGATAGGGCTTGCCCATGCTGCCGGGACGCGCTGGCCAGTACATCGCGCAGTTGCCGACCAGGTAGTTGGCCTCGGTCTGGCCAAACATCTCATTGACCGTGATGTCGAGCGCATCTTGCACCCATTGAAATACTGCATCACCGACAGCCTCGCCTGCACTCATGATGGCGCGCAGCTTGAGTGAGTAATGCTGTTTCGGCGTGGGTACAGCTTTCATCATCATCTTCAGCGCAGTCGGAAACAGAAACGTGTTCGTTACGCCATGCCGTGCCATCAACTCGAATGCATGTTCGGGTGAGAAGCGAGTACGACTCGCGATGATGGTGCGACCAAAATACAGGGTGGGGAGCAGTGCGTCCATCAAGCCACCGGTCCATGCCCAGTC
>CAZLJL010000356.1:0-1774 GCA_964559785.1 uncultured Bifidobacterium sp. | reverse complement strand
GCCGCTCTTCCATCACCACGCGAATCTCTTTGCTGAACTCTGCCGGATCCATGGTCAGGTTTTGCATGCGATCTGCTTCCAGTGCCATCACACGCTCCAGGCGCGATCGCTCTACCTGCTGGTGATACGCGGTGTAATCCTTGCTGGTAAACGCATTATCACGGCCGCCCAACTCCGCCACCCGCTTGCTGAATTCACCCGGCTTCAGCTTTTTGGTGCCTTTGAACATCATGTGCTCCAGCACATGCGCCACACCAGTGGTGCCACTCAGCTCATCAATACTGCCTGCGCGGTACCACACCATGTTCACCACCGTCGGTGCACGATGATCTTCCTTGACGATCAGCTTCAAGCCATTGGCCAGCCGAAATTCATGCGTATCAGTCGCCGCCTGAACAAGCGCAGGAAGCATGAAAGCCAGTGTAATCAGCAGGTGTTGAAATAGGGGTTTGCGTCGGTCGATCATGCGTTAGGCTCTGTTAGAATCGAATGCTTCTGATGGGTGATGCGAAGGGGCAGATTCTATCTGTTGTCGTCGCTCACCGCAGCGAACCCCAAAACACCTCGCCGGATGTTCAGCTTTCTCAAAAAAAAATCGTCCTCCCCAGTTGCAGAGCCCTCTGCAGTTGTCGCGTCGCCCGTCATTGAATCTGCACCGCAAGACGCCGCTGAGGCCAAGCAATCCTGGCTAAGGCGTCTCAAGACTGGGCTGGTACGCACCTCGTCGAATATCTCCACGCTGTTTACCGGCACGCGGATCGACGATGCGCTGTACGAAGAGCTCGAAGCTGCACTCTTGATGGCCGATGCCGGTGTTGAAGCCACCCAGTTTTTACTCGATGCGCTCAAACAAAAGGTCAAAGCAGAAAAACTGACCGAGGCCTTGCAGGTGAAGGCAGCCCTGCGCGAGTTGATGATTGCGCTGCTCCTGCCCCTGGAAAAACCCCTCATGCTGGGTCATGAGCAACCTCTCGTGCTCATGATCGCCGGGGTCAATGGTGCCGGTAAAACTACCACCATCGGCAAGCTGGCCAAGCATATGCAGCGGCACGAGCAAAAAGTGTTGCTAGCCGCAGGAGATACCTTCCGTGCTGCCGCGCGTGAGCAGCTGACCGTATGGGGCGAAAGAAATGATGTCGCTGTCATCTCCCAGGCATCCGGTGATCCGGCCGCCGTTGCTTTTGATGCAGTTCAGGCCGGGCGTGCGCGCGGCATGGATGTGGTGATGATCGACACCGCAGGTCGGCTACCCACCCAGCTGCACCTGATGGATGAGCTGAAAAAAATCAAGCGTGTGATTGGTAAAGGGCTGGAGGGTGCACCGCATGAAGTGCTACTCGTCATTGATGGCAACACTGGGCAAAACGCACTTGCGCAAGTAAAGGCCTTTGATGATGCGCTACAACTCACCGGGCTAATCGTGACCAAACTCGATGGCACTGCCAAAGGTGGCGTGCTGGCAGCAATCGTCAAGCAACGTGCGGTGCCGGTGTACTTCATTGGTGTTGGCGAAGGTATTGATGATCTACAGCCCTTTGTTGCCAGCGAGTTCGTTGATGCCTTGCTCGGTTGATTCCAGGTAGACCATGTCGATTATTTCTTTTTCTCATGTCGCCAAACAGTATGAAGGCGGCGTCAGCGCACTGAGCGATGTATCGATGGAGATTGCCGAGGGCGAGCTGGTCTACCTCGCGGGTGCCTCGGGTGCTGGCAAATCCACCTTGCTAAAACTAATCGCTGGTATCGAGCGCCCGAGTGCCGGGCTGCTGCTCGT
>CAZLJL010000355.1:0-1775 GCA_964559785.1 uncultured Bifidobacterium sp. | reverse complement strand
GCCAACATATAAAAGCCAACATCAACATCAAAGAGCACAAATAGCCCGAGGGTTGTACCGGTACCTGATAGTGAGCATCCTTCTAGGGGTACCACAGCTAGCAGAGGCTACTGAGGTAGCTGAGGCAACCGATCTGACATGGCAACCTGCGACATGCAGAACCAATGCTGCCGTCGCAGATTCAAATACGACGATATCGAATGCACCAGTCTTCGTTAATGCCACTTTGGCGCGCGAAGTACTCCAGACACCAGGTACCGGTCGTCTGCAAATCATCAGCCTGCAGCGCAAGCCTCTCACCGTTCATGTATTTCGCCCAAGCGAGTTCGATTCTGCAACAGGGCGCATTTGGTTCGTGATGCACGGCACCGGCCGTGACGCCGAGCGTTATCTGAAAAGCGCAGCGCCAGTAGCCGAACGCCACAGAGTACTTTTGATGGTTCTTGAGTTCTCGCGAAATGATTATCCCACTGGTGATGCTTACACCTTAGGACTAGTGACTCGCGGTCCTGTGGATGCGCATGCGGCGGAGGAGGGCCGCTGGCGTAATCCGCTGCAGACACCCTACATGGAAATTGAGCGGACCTTCAGTGCGGTGAAGGAGGTAGTGCAAAGTAGGCAGCCAGGATATTTCATCTTCGGGCATAGTGCGGGCGCCCAGTTCGTCCACCGGCTATTGACCTTTGTGCGCTGCCCCAGAGTGCTGAAAGCGGTGGCCGCCAACGCGGGTTGGTACACCCTGCCGACTGTCGACAAAAAGTGGCCACCATTTCCCTATAGCTTGCGGGGAGCCGCGCGCGAGTTTCAGGATCCTCAGCAGGTACTTGCGGCCCCGCTCACTGTTTTATTAGGGACTAGAGACACGCGAAGCAAAGAAGAAGACAGCAACTTGCGCGCGAGCGAAGGTGCAATGGCACAAGGCACCCATCGGCTACAGCGAGGCATGACTTACTACGAGGTAGGGCAGCAGGTGGCCCTCAGCGGAAAGTGGCCTTTTGCTTGGAAACTTCAACGTGTGCCTGGTGCTGGCCATGAGGTTGCCGAGGTCATCGCGCCGGCGGGGCAACTGCTATTTGAGCCCTACTGATCAGACAGGAAAATTTCTGCTCGTACAACTTGCGCCTCAATTTTCTGTACCCGCTTTGTCGTCAAACAGAAAAGCGTCAGTAATACGATCAAAAAAATGATGCTGAAATCAAGCCTGGTTTGTCGGTGTACTAGCATTGATGTTCCGAGCGAAAGTGAGACGATCAGAATAAACGTGGCCATATTCGATAGTTTGGCTTGTTGACCTTATGTATTTCGACATTCGGTTACTCCTCAGCTTGTGCCGTTATTAAAACTACTCGCCCAGCATGAGTACTAATGTTTACCTTTTTTGAAGCCTTGCTACTTCCATCATTTCCAGTAATCGAACGCGATGTGTCTCAAGGGAAAATGATGATCTTTGGCGTATCGAGACTATTCTTTTTTTGGAAAAAGTCCCTCATCGGATTTGTGCTCTTCAAAGTAGGCCCGCAGCGTATCTACTAGTCTCCTCATGGTGAATATCAGGTTGGGCATATTCAATCCGAAAGGGTAGTAAACAACACAGTTACCGATTAAACCAACTTCGCCGTCACTCCAACGATGCGTCACATAACGAACCATAAATGATTTGAAATTGGCTTCTGCAGAGATTCTTTGCAGATCCTCATCCTTTAGCTCGCTGTTGAGCGTTAGATGTCCCCGAATGAGCAAGGCCGCATGGTCTGGGTAGGAGAGGATTCGCAGAT
>CAZLJL010000354.1:0-1777 GCA_964559785.1 uncultured Bifidobacterium sp. | reverse complement strand
GGTATTCAAGCCATGCAAGACAGTGGCTTGGAAGTCACCGAAGCAAATGCCGAGCGTATTGGCGTGATGGTGGGTTCCGGTATCGGCGGCTTGCCGATGATCGAAGAAACGCACGGCGAATACGAGAAGCGTGGACCACGTCGTATCAGCCCTTTCTTTGTACCCGCCTCGATCATCAACATGATCTCGGGCCATCTCTCCATCAAATACGGCTTGAAAGGCCCGAACCTGGCGATCGTCACAGCCTGCACCACGGGTTTGCATTGCATTGGTGAGGCCGGTCGCCTGATCGAGTATGGCGATGCAGACATCATGATCGCGGGTGGTGCCGAGTCAACGGTATCGCCGCTGGGCATCGGTGGCTTCGCTGCCGCCCGCGCGCTGTCGTCGCGTAATGATGACCCTGCCACTGCGTCACGTCCATGGGACAAAGATCGCGATGGTTTCGTGCTGGGTGAAGGCGCCGGTGTGATGGTGCTGGAAGAGTACGAGCACGCGAAAGCGCGTGGTGCAAAAATTTATGCCGAGTTGCTCGGTTTTGGCATGAGCGCGGACGCACACCACATGACTGCGCCGCTGGAAGACGGTGATGGCGCACGGCGCTGCATGGTCGCCGCGATGCGCAATGCGGGCATCAACCCCGATCAGGTCGACTACGTTAACGCTCACGGCACATCAACTCCGCTGGGAGATGTGGCAGAA
This sequence comes from uncultured Bifidobacterium sp., assembly GCA_964559785.1. Lineage (GTDB taxonomy): Bacteria > Pseudomonadota > Gammaproteobacteria > Burkholderiales > Burkholderiaceae_D > Pernthalerella. The sequence goes on along the minus strand of CAZLJL010000354.1, from coordinate 1,075 downwards.
ACCGTTGCCATCAAACGCGGCCTGGGTGATCACGCCCACAAGGTGGTGGTGAACTCCACCAAATCCATGACCGGGCATTTGCTCGGTGGTGCAGGTGGATTGGAGTCAGTATTCACCGTGTTGGCGGTTCATCATCAGAAGTCGCCGCCGACCATCAATATCTTCAATCAGGATCCTAACTGCGATCTCGATTATTGTGCCAACACCGCACGCGATATGCCCATCAATATCGCTGTCAAAAATTCATTCGGATTCGGTGGCACCAACGGCACGCTGATTTTCGCCAAGGTGTGACGCATTTGCGGCAGGGCGGTTGATGTCGATCGCCTTGTCAGCCTACCTTCGGCCCTCGCGTCTTATGACGGCGCTGCACTTTGCGATGGCAGTGGTCTTGCTGTCGACAGCTATTTGGTTGCTGCAATCGGCCGGTTATCTTGGCTTTCCCTTTTCACTGCATCATGCCTTGGCGATTGTTTGCGCCATCGCGTCAATCGCGCTCATAGTGCAGCCACTTCGACGAAAAACAGCCCTGCGCATTGACGTAACAGGACTCGGCCAGATCCGGTTGGTGGAGACTTTGCCTGACGCCGCAGCCGGATCGGTACCACGGTCCGAAGCTGTTGGCGAGGTGGTTCAACTATGCCAAGGGTCGACGCTTTGGCCATCGTTGATGGTGCTGCGCTTGCAAGCGGTATCGGGTCGGGTGACCACTCTGATACTGCTCCCCGACAGTTTGAGTGATGACGCATTTCGTGCGTTATCGGTCGCCTGTCGTTGGATCGCTTCCAGGCAAGCCAATCACGATGCGCTGAGCAATGATGTATCGCCGTGGATGAGTTGAGCTTTTCTCACGCAATGTAAGCGACCAAGAGCGAAGCGCCGAGAAAAATAACGAGACAAGGGCAATCCAGGCAGCCTCGCACGGCCGGTATCAATGCGTCATAGCGCGTGATCTACCGTCAAAGCCACTGCTCAAAAAACGATGACGGCGACCAAAGCCAGAGTCAGCAACGCGCACCAGCGCGAATACTTCGCCCGCATGTCGCACTCGTTCGAGGGCATGGGCATTGACGAC
>CAZLJL010000353.1:0-1783 GCA_964559785.1 uncultured Bifidobacterium sp. | reverse complement strand
GGAAATGCGAGAACGCCTTGTTCGCTTCTGCCATACGGTGCACCTCGTCGCGCTTCTTCATCGCGCCGCCACGGCCTTCCGCGGCGTCGAGCAACTCACCCGCCAAGCGCAATGCCATCGATTTTTCACCGCGCTTGTTCGCGGCTTCGCGCAACCAACGCATTGACAGCGCCATACGACGAACGGGACGCACTTCAACTGGGACTTGGTAATTCGCACCACCCACGCGTCGTGATTTGACCTCAACCATCGGCTTACAGTTGCCGATCGCCGCTGCAAAAATTTCAAGCGGGTCTTTTCCGGTCTTGGTTTGGATCTGGGAAAACGCGCCGTAGATAATATTCTCGGCAACCGACTTCTTACCAGAGAGCATGAGGACGTTGACGAACTTGGCGACATCAACATTGCCGTATTTTGGATCCGGCAGAATTTCGCGTTTGGGGACTTCACGACGACGTGGCATTACGTTTCCTTTCAATCTTCAGTCGGCAATGCTTTCACATCACCACGAGTGGGCATCAAGCCCACTCACTTACTCGGCCACTTGGGCCGCTCAATACTGCAGCAATGCTGCAGAAACTTGGTTGACTCGACGAGTCAGTGAATTACTTTGCTGCAGCAGCCTTGCCGCGCTTGGCGCCGTACTTCGAACGCGCTTGCTTACGGTCTTTGACGCCTTGCGTATCAAGCGAGCCGCGCACCATGTGGTAACGCACACCTGGCAAATCCTTCACCCGGCCGCCGCGGATCAACACGACGCTGTGCTCCTGCAAGTTGTGGCCTTCACCGCCAATGTAAGAGATCACCTCGAAGCCGTTGGTCAGACGCACCTTGGCGACCTTACGCAAGGCTGAGTTTGGCTTCTTCGGGGTTGTGGTGTAGACACGCGTGCAGACGCCGCGCTTCTGCGGGCTATTTTGCAGGGCGGGCGATTTGCTCTTCACACGCACGGAGGTACGTGGCTTGCGAATCAGTTGGCTAATAGTTGGCATCGGTTTTTCAACCCAACAAAAATAAAAAGGTTTTAAAACCCCGCTATCACGGGGGCGCCTCGCCTTAAAGCAGAATGCAATGGCTTTCGCCGCCGCTAACTGCCGGCACGGAAAAAAGCGTCGGGGACTGAATACAGACCAAAGAGCGCTTAAGCCCGGGCGAGCTTAAATTCGAGAACTCGCGAGTATAAATGGCACCAGAGAAGGCGTCAACCCACGGGATCGTTACTTACTTGCTATGAAAACGGCCCGGGAACCCCGGGCCGCCCCATCAGAGACTGCGGCCAGTTCAGCCCTCGCTATCACCCTCGGCCGGTGCCGCTGTTTCGGCCTCAGCTTCCTGTAATGCACGTGCTGCTTCAGCTTGCAACATCGCCGCGCGCTCCTCGGCTTCCCAGGTTTCCTTCTCCTTACGCGCACGGTGAAACGCCAATCCGGTGCCCGCAGGGATCAGTCGGCCGACGATCACGTTTTCCTTCAGGCCACGCAAGGTGTCCTTCTTGCCCATGATCGCCGCCTCGGTAAGTACCCGAGTGGTTTCCTGGAACGAGGCAGCCGAAATAAACGAGTCGGTCGACAGAGAAGCCTTGGTGATACCCAGCAACACGTTTTCAAATGTCGCCGGCCGCTTGTTCTCGGCAATGACGCGATCGTTCTCGTCTAGCAGTTCAGATCTTTCGACTTGTTCGCCAGGGATGTAGCTGGTATCGCCAGCATCGGCCACCTGAACACCACGCAACATCTGACGCACGATGACTTCGATGTGCTTGTCGTTGATCTTCACACCCTGC
>CAZLJL010000352.1:0-1799 GCA_964559785.1 uncultured Bifidobacterium sp. | reverse complement strand
TTTCCACGTGACGCGGATTCTCCAGAAACTTCTCCATATAGACCTCGGGGTTGCCAAATGCAGCACCGGCCTCGGTCTTGGTCATGGTGACAGCGTTGAGCAGTGCGGCCTCGGTATGCACCACACGCATACCGCGACCACCACCACCACCGGCCGCCTTGATGATGACCGGATAGCCAATACGACGCGCGGTTTGAACGATGACTTTCGGGTCGTCCGGCAGCGCTCCCTCCGAGCCGGGCACACAGGGCACGCTGGCTTTGATCATGGCCTGCTTGGCAGAGACCTTGTCACCCATCATGCGGATCGAATCTGAGCGCGGGCCGATGAACACAAAACCTGACTGCTCGACACGTTCGGCGAAGTCGGCGTTCTCCGACAAAAAGCCATAGCCAGGATGGATTGCCTCAGCGTCGGTGACTTCAGCCGCACTGATGATGGCGGGCATTGACAGGTAGCTTTGCGCGGAGGGTGCCGGTCCAATACAAACCGACTCGTCAGCCAACTTGACGTACTTGGCTTCGCGATCAGCCTCGGAATGCACGACGACGGTCTTGATGCCCATCTCGCGGCAAGCGCGTTGGATACGCAAGGCGATTTCGCCGCGGTTGGCGATCAGAATTTTTTCAAACATGGGTGGTCTCCGCGGCGAAACCGCCTTCGCTGCCTTCGGCAGCTGCGCGATTTAACTTCGTTGCTGCGCCGCTTCGCGGCTGGTCCCCGCGGTTTGCGATAAGGATTTTTTCAAACATGAGTCATGCAGCTTTCAGCGGCGGTGAGAGGGCGCTTCATTCAATGATGAACAGCGGTTGGCCATACTCAACTGCCTGACCGTTCTCCACCAAAATCTGACGGATGGTGCCGCTGGCGTCGGCATCGATTTCATTCAGCAGTTTCATCGCCTCGATGATGCACAGCGTGTCGCCTTCTTTGACGGTGGAGCCGATGTCGACGAATGCGGGCGCTCCTGGCGCTGAGGCGCGGTAGAAGGTGCCAACCATGGGCGACTTCACAACATGACCGGTTGGGGCGGCTTCGGGCGCGGCTACCGGCGCTGCAGCAACTGGGGTGCCCGCAGCGACAGGCGCTGCAGCGGCGGGTGCCGCAACCGCTGCTGACGGCATCATCACGACCTGGTTTTGCGCAGCAGGTGATGTGTTCTTGACGATGCGTACCTTGCTCTCACCTTCGGTGACTTCGAGTTCCGAGATATCGGACTCGGCCACCAAATCAATCAGGGTCTTGAGTTTTCTGAGATCCATGGGTTTTATTTGCTGGGTTGATGGGGCCCGGCCAACGCTTACCGCGCCAAGCCGAATGTATTAAGTGGTGGTTACAGCCGGTGCAGCGCGTGATCAATGGCGTGCCGGTAACCGTCGGCACCGAACCCGCAGATCACACCGGCGGCCAGCTCGGACAGATAAGAGTGATGGCGAAAATCTTCACGCCGATGAATATTCGAGATATGCACTTCAATAAACGGGATGTTGACCCCAGCTAACGCGTCGCGCAGCGCAATGCTGGTGTGGGTCAGTCCGCCGGGATTGATCACAATCGCATCAACCGATGCGCTGCGTGCCGCGTGAATGCGATCAATCAGTTCGCCCTCGTGATTACTTTGGAAATGCGATAGCGCCGCACCGCCAGCCTTGGCTTGCGCCACTGCCTCGCGCTCGATCTCAGCCAGTGTGGTCGAACCATACACCTCAGGCTCGCGACTGCCGAGCAGGTTGAGGTTCGGTCCGTTTAACAGGAGCAGATTTTTTGCCATCGAAAAGCCGCAATTTGGCGAAGAAGAC
>CAZLJL010000351.1:0-1802 GCA_964559785.1 uncultured Bifidobacterium sp. | reverse complement strand
CGCTGACCTGAGATCAGCGCATCGGTCATCGCGTCCAGCAGCGTCTTGACCGTGAAATCCGCATCCTTAGCTACCAGTTGCGGATAACGCTCAGCCAGACGGGCGATTAGCTCCGACTTGGTCATCGGCAAGGCCTGCTTAGCTCTTGGTGTCGAGCTTGGCTTTCAGCAGCGCGCCCAGGCTGGTGGTGCCAGATGCGGCAGCGGAATCGCTGGACATCTTCTGCATCGCATCCTGAGTCTCTGCGTTGTCCTTCGCCTTGATCGAGAGCTGAATGCTGCGCGCCTTGCGATCGATATTGATGATCATCGTCTCAACCGAATCACCCTCTTTCAGGTGGGTGCTGGCATCTTCGACACGATCACGCGAGATTTCAGATGCACGCAGATAGCCTTCAACCTCTTCTGACAAAGTGATCGTGGCACCCTTCGGCTCGACTGATTTCACAACGCCATGTACCAAGGCACCCTTGTCGTTCATCGCGCAGTAGTTGTTGAACGGATCGCCCTCGAGCTGTTTAACGCCCAAGGAAACACGCTCGCGCTCGACATCAATCGCCAACACCACGGCCTCGAGCTCATCGCCCTTTTTGAAGCGGCGCACTGCCTCTTCACCGGTTTCGCTCCACGACAGATCCGACAAGTGGACCAGGCCATCGATGTTGCCTGCAAGGCCGATGAACACGCCGAAGTCAGTGATCGACTTGATGGCGCCGCGGACTTTGTCACCCTTCTTGTGCGAAATCGCGAAATCGTCCCATGGGTTTGCCTTGCACTGCTTCATGCCCAGGCTGATACGACGACGGTCTTCGTCGATCTCGAGCACCATGACCTCGACCTCGTCACCCAGCTGCACAACTTTCGAAGGCGCGACGTTCTTGTTGGTCCAGTCCATCTCGGAGACGTGCACCAGACCCTCGATGCCCTGCTCGACTTCGACGAATGCGCCGTAGTCGGTCAAGTTGGTGACCTTGCCGAACAGACGGGTACCTTGCGGATAGCGACGCGACAGGCCGGTCCAAGGATCGTCACCCAATTGCTTGACGCCCAGCGAGACACGGTTCTTTTCCTGATCGTACTTCAGTACCTTGGCAGTGATTTCCTGACCAACCGTCAGCACCTCGGACGGATGGCGAACACGACGCCATGCGAGATCGGTGATGTGCAACAGACCATCGATACCGCCCAGATCCACGAATGCGCCGTAGTCGGTGATGTTCTTCACGACGCCGTTGACGATGGTGCCTTCTTTCAGGGTTTCCATCAGCTTGGCGCGCTCTTCGCCCATCGATGCCTCGATCACGGCACGACGCGACAGCACCACGTTGTTGCGCTTGCGATCCAGCTTGATCACTTTGAACTCGAGCGTCTTGCCCTCGTACGGTGTGGTGTCTTTGACCGGACGCGTATCGACCAGCGAGCCTGGCAAGAAGGCACGGATGCCGTTGGTGAGTACGGTCAGACCGCCTTTGACCTTGCCGCTGACGGTGCCGGTCACGAGCTCGCCGGACTCCATCGCTTTCTCAAGCGCGAGCCAGGACGCGAGTCGCTTGGCTTTGTCGCGCGATAGGATGGTGTCGCCGAAACCGTTTTCCAGCGATTCGATCGCAACGGAGACGAAGTCGCCGACATTGACTTCGACTTCGCCGGTGTCATTCTTGAATTCATCGATCGGAATAAAGGCTTCAGACTTCAAGCCAGCGTTCACGATTACAAAGTTGTGGTCAATGCGGACGACTTCCGCAGAGATGACCTCTCCCGAGCGCATATCTTGGCGGGTCAGAGATTCCTGAAACAGCGCAG
>CAZLJL010000350.1:0-1804 GCA_964559785.1 uncultured Bifidobacterium sp. | reverse complement strand
GCGCCTGCTTCAGCATATTCACGCTCTCATCGAACACCACGATGCCGCCGTGTCCCAGCGTACCGCCGATGGCGAGAAAGGCTTCGTAATCGAGTGGTGTATCGAACTGCGATTCTGGCAAGTAAGCGCCGAGTGGACCACCTACCTGTACCGCGCGTATTGGTTTACCCGAGCGCGTGCCACCACCGTACTCGTACAGCATCTCGCGCAGCGTGAGGCCGAATGCTTTTTCGACCAGTCCACCAAACTTGATATTGCCCGCGAGCTGCATGGGCAAGGTGCCGCGCGAGCGACCCATACCGAAATCTTTGTAGTAAGCAGCTCCGCGCGCAAAAATCACCGGCACCGTCGCCAGCGAGATCACGTTGTTGATGACTGTCGGCTTGCCGAACAGACCCGAGATCGCAGGCAGTGGCGGCTTGGCACGCACGATACCGCGGCGGCCTTCGATACTTTCCAACAGCGCGGTCTCTTCACCGCATACATAAGAGCCAGCACCGACGCGTACTTCAAGGTCGAAGCGTTTGCCAGAACCGCAGATATTGGCACCGAGGTAGCCGTGCGCACGCGCAATCTCGATGGCCTGATTCAGCATATCGATAGCGTGCGGGTACTCTGATCGTGCGTAGATATAACCCTTGGTCGCACCCACACCGAGGCCCGCGATCGTCATGCCTTCGATCAGCATGAGCGGATCGTCTTCCATCACCATGCGATCCGAGAAAGTGCCGGAGTCACCTTCGTCGGCATTGCAGACGATGTACTTTTGCGCCGAGGGCGTCGTACGTACCGTATTCCACTTGATACCGGTCGGGAAAGCAGCACCACCACGTCCGCGCAAACCGGACTCAGTCACCGCTTGAACAATCTGCTCCTCACTCATTTGCAAGGCTTTTTGCAGACCCGAGAATCCTTCGTGCGCGCAGTAGTCGTCAATCGACAGCGGATCGGTGATACCGATGCGCGCAAAGGTCAGCCGCTCTTGGCGCTTCAAAAAAGGAATTTCTTCGGTCACGCCTTGTGCCAGGGGGTGCGCACCGCCCGTGGTAAAGCCCGCGTCAAACAGCGAAGCCACATCGCCCTCGCTCACCGGGCCATAAGCAACACGACCTGCGGGCAAGGCTACTTCGACCATAGGCTCCAGCCAGAACATGCCACGCGAGCCGTTGCGAACTAGCTCGATCTCAACACCGCGGCGTTTGGCTTCCGCAAGAATCGCCTGCGCGGTTTCATCCGCACCCAGTGCCAACGCGGTGGAGTCGCGCGGTACAAATACTTTTACGCTCATGCGTCGCTCCTTGCGCGTGCCAGCAATCGATCGAAACTTTTTTCATCCACGCGGGCGTGCAGTTTTTCGCCCATCATGATTGAAGGACCACAAGCGCAATGACCCAGGCAATAAACTGGCTCGAGAGTGACCGAGCCATCTGCCGTCGTCTCATGAAAATCAATACCGAGTGCGCGCTTGGCATGCTCAGTCAGCGCTTCTGCGCCAACTGATTGGCAAGCTTCCGCCTGACAGATCTGCAGCACGACTTTGCCAGCGGGCGTGGTTCGAAAGTGGTGGTAATAGCTGATGACGCCATGCACTTCTGCACGCGTCAGGTTCAGCCGGTCGGCAATTTCAGGTACGGCGTCTGACGGCACGTAACCGTACTCGGCCTGAATTGCGTGAAGAATAGGAAGCAGCGCGCCGTCCGGTGCGCCCAGTTGGGTCAAGGTGGCGTTGATACACGCGTCATACGAAGCCGTTGGCATCGTGGTCTCCGGTGTTTTTAATATGTGCCAAAAAACATATTTCGGC
>CAZLJL010000349.1:0-1823 GCA_964559785.1 uncultured Bifidobacterium sp. | reverse complement strand
CTGCCATGTAACGCGCGTCAGGAACGACAGCGTACAGTTCGATCTTGAAGCCTTCTGGCATCTTGATCTTCTTCAGGTTCGCCTTCAACTGCTCGACGTTAGCACCGGTCTGTGGAACGGTAGGGATGTCGATTGCGGTGCCCGATGTTCTGAATCCCGAGATTTTTTCGAGGTTCTCATCTTTTGTATTTGCAAAGCTCGATGCCGAGAAGGCGATGAGCAGTGCCGATGCCAGGGCGCTCTTTACGAAAACGTTGGATTTGGCCAATTTAATCTCCGATTGGTTTTTATAAACAACACGGTTTGTGACCGCTAACGCGACAAAATTTTCATTGATATTGTTTACACAATATCGCCGAAAATGCTTCTGTAATGCTAGTGGGCTTCGGACTATAGGGTTTGCTCAATACGGGCTACAAGTGAAAATTTTTCAAGCTGTTGAGGCCTGTCAAGGTGCGCTATCAATCCGACAACCAACGCGGAAAAACAAAGCATCGAAGTGGCCATTGTGTAGTGATCTTTTCAGATCTGGTAGCGGCAATGTTTACTTAATGACCACGCCCCATGGCATTTCGCCAACTTGCACTTCCGACATGGCCTTTAACTCAATGGCGTCAATCACCGTCACCGAATTCGAACGGCCATTCGCTACGTAAAGCTTGCGGCCGTCAGGTGTGATCGCCATATTCCAGGGGCGCTTGCCGACCGGGATTGTGGCAAGGACTTCATTACTGTCGGTATCGATCGCAGACACGGTGGCATCCTTGCCGTTCGAGATGAAGACCCGTTTACCATCGGGCGCCATCGTTACCCCGTTGGCGAAATTTCCAGCTTTGATTTGTTTGATAACTTTGCGTTTTTCAACATCAATCGCGAAGACCATGCTGGCAATTTCGCACGCGACGTAGGCTACCTTGCCATCCGGTCGGAAGGCGATACCGCGCGGCCTATCGCCCACCTTGACCGACGCCACCTGCTTGCGGCGCTTCACATCAATAATGTCAACACTGTCGGCATCTTCGGCCGATACAAACATCCATTTGCCATCCGGGCTGAAGACCGCATGTTCTGGGTTCTTGCCGCGCGTCTTCACGGCGTACATTTTTTTACCGCTGGCCGCGTCGATGAAGTTCACAGCATTGCTGATTTCCGAAGCGGCAGCGATCCATTTGCCATCGGGTGAGCTGGAAACACCTTCCGGCGATTCGCCCAGCTCGATCTTCCCAACTGCCTCGCGGGCCTCGGTGTCAACCTTCACCAAGATATTGTTGGGCTGGTCGCTGACAAATAACCACTTCCCATCGGCCGAGAGGGCAGCGCCCCTTGGTTTATCTCCCGCCTTGATTTCTCCAACCACCTCATCGGTTGCGGTATCAATCACGGATACCGTTCCCGACTTCTCGTTTTGTACATAGGCGAATGGCGCAGATACGGCGCTCAGCGGCAACAAAGATAAGGCTAGGCTTACGAGTGCGTGCTTCAAGGTCATTGCAGGCTCCGGTAGTCGATCTAAAGCGGGATGCGTAAAGGGCAACAGCATAACTTAAGCCTTACCTCGCAAGGCAGCCGGACATTTCAATGTGTTAGGTGTGAAATTCGGTTACGATGTCAACCAAATTAGACAGTTCAATAATGACATGTTCGACCGTGGTGTCGAGTGACCGTAAGGGAAATGAATGATGGCTGAAAAATTTACTGAGCAAGACTGGCGGCGGTTTCTGATCAGCATTGGGGAAGACCCTGATCGCAACGGTCTTGTCGAGACGCCGGCGCGGGTGGTCAATGCCTGGGCGCATTGGACCTCGGGTTATAAACAAAACCCA
>CAZLJL010000348.1:0-1840 GCA_964559785.1 uncultured Bifidobacterium sp. | reverse complement strand
TCGACAAGAAAATCATCGCCGCCAAGATGCCGAAAGAGGCGCGCGAAAAAGCGCAAAACGAGCTGAAGAAACTGAAGCTGATGTCACCGATGTCAGCCGAGGCGACCGTGGTACGGAACTATATCGATACCCTGATTGGTCTGCCCTGGCGCAAGAAGTCCAAGGTGAATAACGACCTTGCGCATGCCGAGAAGGTGCTGGAAGACGACCACTATGGTCTCGACAAGATCAAAGAACGCATTCTCGAGTACCTCGCGGTGCAGCAGCGCGTTGAGAAGGTGAAGGCGCCGATTTTGTGCTTCGTCGGCCCTCCGGGTGTGGGTAAGACTTCGCTGGGTCAGTCGATTGCTCGCGCGACCAATCGTAAGTTTGTGCGCATGGCGCTTGGCGGTGTGCGGGACGAAGCCGAGATTCGTGGCCATCGTCGCACCTATATCGGCTCTATGCCGGGCAAAATTCTTCAGAGCCTGACCAAATCTGGTGTGCGGAATCCGCTGTTCCTGCTCGATGAAATCGATAAGCTCGGTCAAGATTTCCGTGGTGATCCATCATCGGCTTTGCTGGAGGTGTTAGACCCCGAGCAGAACCACACCTTTAGCGATCACTATGTCGAGGTAGATTTTGATCTGTCCGATGTGATGTTTGTTGCGACGTCGAACAGTTTCAATATTCCGCCAGCCTTGCTGGATCGTATGGAGGTGATTCGTCTTGCCGGTTATACCGAAGATGAAAAGCTGAATATTGCGAAGCGCTATCTGTTGCCCAAGCAGGTTAAGAATAATGGCTTGAAAGAAAACGAGATCGTGATCGCCGAGCCTGCTATTCGCGACATCATTCGCTACTACACGCGTGAAGCGGGTGTGCGCTCGCTTGATCGCGAGATCTCGAAAATCTGCCGTAAGGTAGTGAAGATGTTGCTGCTCAAGGGTGGCGAGAAGAAAGTTTCGGTCAGCAGCCGCAATCTCGACAAATTCCTTGGTGTGCGTCGCTATGATTTTGGCGTCGCCGAGAAAGAGAACCAAATCGGGCAAGTCGTTGGTTTGGCTTGGACCGAGGTTGGCGGTGATCTGTTGACCATCGAAGCGATGACTATGCCGGGTAAGGGCAACACGATTCGTACCGGTACGCTCGGCGATGTGATGAAAGAATCCATCGAGGCTGCGCGTACGGTGGTTCGTAGCCGTGCACGCGTGCTCGGCATCCCCAACGATGTCTTCGATAAAACCGACATCCACATCCACGTACCAGAGGGTGCAACGCCGAAAGATGGTCCTTCGGCGGGTATTGCGATGACCACCGCGCTTGTGTCGGTGTTCACTGGCATACCAGTACGCGCGGATGTTGCTATGACCGGTGAGATCACGCTGCGGGGTGAAGTACTTCCTATCGGTGGTTTGAAGGAAAAATTATTGGCAGCGATGCGTGGTGGCATCAAGACGGTGCTGATACCTGAACAAAACGTGAAAGATCTCGCCGAGATTCCAGCCAACGTAAAAAATGCTTTAGAGATTGTGTCGGTGCGTTGGATCGACAAGGTACTTGACGTTGCACTTGAGCGTAAACCAGTGCCGATTGCAGAGGAAGAAACTAGCGCAGAAACTGCAACGGCATCCACTGAGAAACAAGTAGAACCACGCGTGGTGAAGCATTAGTAGTTACGCTTGCTTACCACAGAAAAGCGCTCTTCGGAGCGCTTTTTTCATGGGTTAGTGAGGGATTTTTTTGCATTTGTGCGCAAGAGATGCTCATCCTGATAACGAAACGGATGCATCTCTGAAAGTCTCTGGCAAATTTCTTGACACTCGCGTGTGCTGCCGAGTTTAATAGCCCCTCGCTGCGG
>CAZLJL010000347.1:0-1847 GCA_964559785.1 uncultured Bifidobacterium sp. | reverse complement strand
GTTGCGAGAGCAGCCTCCTTTTTTTATGGTGCACGCGAGCACAGCACCTGCGTGCATCACCTCATTTATTTGGCTAGGCGGAGGGAAGCAGATCCGGCGTCATCTCATCATACATCTCGAACGGCTGATGAATCCACGGACTGTCCGGCAGATACTCAACAAAATAATCAGGTTGGATCACCGAGCACGCCTTGAACCAGATGACTGCGGAACGAATCTCGGTAATGTCAGGAAACCGCTGTTGAAGGTAGTGTGGGACTCGCGACAGCGTCACCCCTGAATCCACCAGATCATCAATCAACAGCACACGTCCCGTGAGCGGACCTGCTGTCGACGTAATGCTGTTAGCAATATCCAATTCGCCGCGTCGTGTTCCAGCGGCCTCGCGGTACGAACTGGTCGACAGTACCGACAATGGCACGCGAAACAGCCGCGAGAAAACATCGCCAACGCGCATACCACCGCGCGCAAGACAAAGCGCATGATCGAATGAATAGCCAGATTCGAACACGATACGAGCCAAGCGCTCGATCAGGCCGTGATACTCACCCCAATCAACCCAGCGATGACCCGAATCGCCAGCCATGATGTTTACGCTGTGGGTACGTTAAACGGGTGTCGCAGCACGATGGTTTCCCGGCGGTCAGGCCCGGTCGATACCATATCGACTGGTACGCCGACCAACTCCTCAATGCGACTGATGTAGGCACGCGCGGCCGATGGCAAGGCGTCCATCGTGCTGGCGCCCACCGTCGGCTGCTCCCACCCAGGCATTTCTTCATAAATCGGCTCGCATGCCGCCGCTTCTTCTGCGCCCACCGGGAATACATCCACCGTCTTGCCATTCAACTTGTAACCGACACAGAGCTTCAGCGTTTCCAGTCCGTCGAGTACATCCAGTTTGGTGAGGCACATGCCTGATACACCGTTGATTTGTACCGAACGCCGCAGCAGTGCCGCATCGAACCAACCGCATCGGCGCGGCCGACCCGTGACCGTGCCAAATTCAAACCCAACCTTGGCCAAGTGCTGTCCAATACCTGCATCCGTTGGCAACTCGGAGGGGAAAGGTCCCGAGCCAACGCGCGTGGTGTAGGCCTTGGTAATCCCCAGCACATAGTGCAGCATGTTGGGCCCCACCCCTGCACCTGCGGCAGCGTTACCCGCCACACAATTACTGGAGGTGACATACGGGTACGTGCCATGATCGACATCGAGCAGACTGCCCTGCGCGCCCTCAAACAATAAATTGGCGCCCGCTTTATGCGCAGCGTGCAGCGCACTGGAGACATCAGTCACCATCGGGCGCAAACGCGGGGCAGTCGCCATTGCATCATCAAAGGTTTTTTTGAAGTCGATGGCTTCAGCCTTCAGATAATGCACCAACACGTAGTTGTGATAATCCAGATTCTCCCGCAGCTTCTCTTCGAAGCGTCGCTCATTCAGCAGATCAGCGACACGGATCGCACGACGCGCGACTTTGTCTTCGTAAGCCGGACCGATACCTTTACCGGTGGTGCCGATTTTTGCTGCACCACGCGCAGCCTCACGCGCTGCATCGAGTGCGGTGTGATACGGCAGTATCACCGGACACGCCTCCGACACCTTCAAGCGTGACGCCACCTCGACACCAGAGGCCTCGAGCTTGTCGATTTCACGCAGCAAATCGGGTACCGATAGCACGACACCATTACCGATGTAACAGGCAACACCGGCACGCATAATTCCAGAAGGGATTAACTGTAGCGCCGTTTTTTGGCCACCAATGACCAAAGTATGGCCGGCGTTGTGCCCACCCTGAAAGCGTACGACGCCTTGCGAGTGATCAGTCAGCCAATCGACGACCT
>CAZLJL010000346.1:0-1858 GCA_964559785.1 uncultured Bifidobacterium sp. | reverse complement strand
TGAAGTGGTCTGAACAATTTGCTGGCCTTTCGCCAAATGCCTGCGCCAGCATCAAATCGCTACTACATGATGCGCCGGGCAACACACTCAGTACCCACTTCAACGCTGAGAAAACTAACTTTGTCGAGGCGCTCCATCACCGCGATGGTCTTGAGGGCATCACCGCCTTTCTCGAGAAAAGAAAGGCAGATTACCGATGAGTTTCAATCCACGGCGGCGCGTCTATCTGATGCGCCACGGCAGCGTTACCTACTTTGACAGCAACGGTAAACCAGTATTGCCCGAGTCGGTCCCTCTCAATCATGCCGGCCGTGAGCAAGCCAGCGCCGCTGGGCGTGTGTTCGCGGAACAGGGCGTCAAGTTTGATCGCGTGATTGTGTCGGGCTTGCCGCGTACCGTTGAGACCGCTACTCGAGTGCTCGCTGAAACCGGGCAAGACATCTCGCTTGAGGAATGGCCAGAATTCGTTGAAATACGTGGTGGCAAACTGTCGGATATTCCGGATACTGAGTTACGCGCTGCCTTCACCGCGGCATTCGAAGGTGTGGCGCCTGAGCACCTGCGTTTTCTGGGGGGCGAAACCGTTGGCGAGCTGCTTGATCGGATTCACCCCGCCGTTGACAAACTCCGTGCTGACCCGGAGTGGGACACCGTGCTGTTGGTCCTGCATGGCGGCGTCAACCGCGCTATTTTGTCGTATGCCCTGAGTGGTCAGCGGCTGTTCATGGGTAACCTCGCGCAAACCGCAGGCTGTATCAATGTGCTGGATGTCGGCGAGGCTGCGATTGACTGGGTGGTCAGGATTGTTAACTACTCACCGCCTTCTACCCTGCAAGCAGAATCGCGCGGCACGACTATGGAGGCCTTATTCCATCAGTACCGTCAGTCACGTGGCATTTGAGATCACCATGACCGCATCCACTGAAGCGCATCAGCCCGCGCCGAACAACATCAACGCCGACACGCTCGCGCATTACTTGCGTGAACATGTCGAGGGATTTTCAGGTGAATTGCAGATTGAGCGATTCTCCGGCGGTCAGTCCAATCCCACCTACAAGCTCAGCGCGGGCGGCCAACACTACGTTCTCCGTACCAAGCCAGCGCCTGCAACCATGTTGCTGCCATCTGCACACGCCATTGATCGCGAGTTTCGGGTGATGGACGCGCTCTCGCGCGTTGGCTTTCCCGTTGCGAAGCAATACACGCTGTGCCTCGATGAATCTGTCATTGGTCGAGCGTTTTATGTGATGGAGTTTATCGAGGGTCGTGTGCTGTGGGATCAGGCACTTCCCGGCATGAGCCCCACTGAGCGCGCTGCCATCTACGATGAAATGAATCGCGTGATTGCGCTATTACACCGTGTCGATTACCAAGCGATCGGCTTGGAAACCTACGGTAAGCCCGGCAACTACTTCGCGCGCCAGATCGATCGCTGGACTCGTCAGTACAAAGCTGCCGAGACCGAGCATATCGCTGCGATGGAATCTTTGATCGAATGGCTTCCGCAGCACATACCGGATGGTGAGATCACTACTATCGTGCATGGTGATTACCGGCTCGATAATGTGATTTTCCATCCGACCGAGCCACGAATACTCGCTGTGCTTGATTGGGAGCTGTCAACGCTCGGCCACCCACTCGCAGATTTTTCATATCACTGCATGAGTTGGCATATTGCACCTGGCGTGTATCGTGGCATTGGCGGGCTTGATCTTGAATCGCTCGGCATCCCAAATGAAAAAGACTATATCGCCCGTTACAGTGAGCGAACTGGCATTTCCATTCGTCCCGAAGATTTTCGCTTCTACCTCGCGTATAACCTGTTCCGTATGGCCGGTATCCTGCAAGGCATCATGAA
>CAZLJL010000345.1:0-1867 GCA_964559785.1 uncultured Bifidobacterium sp. | reverse complement strand
TGTATCCGATCACGATGGAGGGCTTAGATCGGGCGATGCAACTCCTATCCAAATAATCTGCGAATAATTCATTACAATCCCGGAGTTCGCCCGTATAGGGCGAGTTCTCTGCTTAATCCAACTACTGTTATCGAATGGTCAGCAAAAAAAACGACTACAGCGAATCATCGATTCGCGTCTTAAAAGGCCTCGAGCCCGTCAAACAACGGCCGGGTATGTACACCCGTACCGAGAATCCGCTGCACATCATCCAGGAGGTGATCGATAACGCTTCGGATGAAGCACTCGGCGGCTATTGCAAGCATATTGAGGTCACACTAAACACGGACGGTAGCGTCAGCGTCGAGGATGATGGGCGTGGCATCCCGGTTGGCTTGCACCCAGAAGAGAAAGTGCCAACGGTTGAAATTGTTTTCACGCGTTTGCATGCCGGTGGCAAATTCGACAAAGGCTCCGGCGGCGCGTATGCATTCTCCGGTGGCTTGCACGGTGTCGGTGTATCGGTAACGAATGCGCTGTCTTCCAAGTTGGAGATCACCGTCTGGCGTAAAGATGATAAAGGCCAGGGTGTACATACGCTGCAATTTGCCAATGGTGACGTGGTACAGAAGCTGAAATCACGCGCGGCTGGCAAGGATGATAAAAAATCGGGTACCCGGGTCAGTGTGTGGCCCAACCCCAAATACTTCGATTCACCGCAGATTCCGCTCGGAGAGCTACAACGCCTGCTGCGCTCCAAAGCAGTACTTCTACCCGGCGTCAAAGTCTCACTCACTCACGCCAAAACCGGTGACACACAGTCCTGGCTATATGAACAAGGTCTACGCGGTTACTTGAATGAGGCGCTCTCGCAAAGTGGCGGCGGCAATATGCTGATCCCGTTCTTCGAAGGCGAACAGTACGCCAGTGCAGATGCCGACGGCTTTGCCGAGGGCGAAGGCGCAGCGTGGGTAGTCGCTTGGACCGAGGAAGGCAATGTAGTACGCGAGTCTTATGTCAATCTGATACCCACGCCTGCCGGTGGCACGCATGAATCCGGTTTGCGCGAAGGCTTGTTCGGTGCGGTAAAGAGTTTTGTTGAGCTGCATTCGTTATTGCCGAAGGGCGTCAAGCTACTGCCGGAGGATGTATTCGCACGTACCTCGTTCGTACTCTCGGCCAAGGTGCTTGATCCACAGTTTCAAGGTCAGATCAAAGAAAAACTTAACTCGCGCGATGCGGTTCGACTGGTCGCCGGTTATTCACGCGGCGCGCTCGAGCTTTGGCTGAACCAGCATGTCGATTACGGGCGTAAGCTCGCCGAGTTGGTGATCCGTCAGGCGCAGAGCCGTTTGAAGTCAGCGCAAAAAGTCGAGAAACGTAAGTCGTCGGGTGTCGCAGTGTTACCCGGTAAGCTTACTGATTGTGAATCGACCGATATCACACGCAATGAGATATTTTTGGTCGAGGGTGATTCTGCGGGCGGCTCGGCCAAGATGGGCCGTGATAAAGAGTTTCAAGCCATCCTGCCGCTACGCGGCAAGGTGTTGAATGCTTGGGAAACCGAACGCGATCGGCTGTTTGCCAATAACGAGATTCACGATATTGCTGTCGCGATTGGTGTGGACCCACACGGCAAAAACGATAATCCTGACCTTTCAAATCTACGCTACGGGCGTATATGTATATTGTCGGATGCGGATGTCGACGGCTCGCATATTCAGGTATTGCTACTCACGCTGTTCTTCAAGCATTTCCCCAAGCTGATCGAGCACGGCCATATTCATATTGCCCGTCCACCGCTTTATCGGGTGGATGCGCCTGCGCGTGGCAAGAAGCCCGCGCAGAAAATTTATGCGCTCGATAGTGGCGAATTAGAAGCGGTCGA
>CAZLJL010000344.1:0-1877 GCA_964559785.1 uncultured Bifidobacterium sp. | reverse complement strand
ACAAGCCCACAACCTACTACGGCATCAGTTCCGGTATCGGTCGATTACTCGCCGTGCCCGATGATATTGGTCGTCGCGTTGTTGGCGTGGTAGGTCTTGGCACAGGTACCTTGGCTGCTTATGGAGAGCAAGGCGATCGTTTCCGCTTTTACGATATTGATCCGGCGGTGATCCAAATTGCAAAAACAGAGTTTGGCTACTTGCGCAACAGCCACGCAAGCATCGATACGGTACTCGGCGACGCCCGGCTCAATCTTGAACGCGAAGCGCCCAACGGTTTTGATGTGTTGGTGATTGACGCGTTCTCAGGTGATTCCATACCGGTGCACCTCATTACACGCGA
Source organism: uncultured Bifidobacterium sp. (assembly GCA_964559785.1). Classification (GTDB taxonomy): domain Bacteria; phylum Pseudomonadota; class Gammaproteobacteria; order Burkholderiales; family Burkholderiaceae_D; genus Pernthalerella. Next base: position 1,534 of record CAZLJL010000344.1, on the reverse strand, counting down.
AGCGCTTGCCTTATACCGTCAGCACATGAAACCTGACGGCGTCATCGCATTCCATGTATCGAATCGATATTTGTCGCTAGCGCCCGTTGTCGAGAAACTCTCTGAAGATGCAGGCATGCACGCTATGCTCATCTCAGATAGCCAACCCACCGCACCGCTGCTCAACACTGACTGGGTATTAGTTGCAGAGAGTAGAGAGGCACTGATGAAGCCTTCGCTGGTGAGAGTCGCCAAGAAGCCGCCCATTATTGAAGGTTTGCAGCCATGGACAGATGACAGCAATAACCTGTTCAAGGTACTGAAGTAAAACGCTTACGTGGCCTACAGCTTCTCACGCAGATACACGCCATGGCTGCACCGACGCAGGACATTAGGGGAGCTAAGCGGTTTAGCGGCAGACCGCCATCAGCAAAGCTTCATCCTGACTACCCGGCTTGATGGGGACCCAGCGTAGCCGGGTTTCCATCACACTGACTTCAGACCCCTGAGCATTTTTACCGGCGTAGCGAGTGACGCGTTCAGCACCGGAGGCGCGCTTTATGCAATCAACGGCCGTTAGCATCGTCTCTGAGTAGTAATCAGCACCTTCAAGGGTTGTCATAACCTTCGAAAAATTCGTCAGGGTCCAGACCCGGACAAGCCCTGCGTCTCGGCTTACAAGATTTGGATCGAATAAATCCTCAGCCTCCGAGCTACGGTAATAGGGCTGCCAGTTGGCGTACGCGCTTGAACTCAAAAGGAGTACCAACGCTAAAAAAAGATTTTTCATTAATTTAATTTACGCGGCTTACCAAAGTTTCCCTCCTTGGGAAACAGAAAGGTTGTCTTACTCGGACCCATACCCACGATTTGTACGATAGCACCCTCCTCACCAGCGGAACCGTCGTAGTGCACAGCACCTGCTTTGTGGAACATATAGCTACCTGTCTTCAAAGGCTCGGTGAGCTGCGGGTCCCAGCTATCATCCATGCCTGCGTTCCACGTTCCCTGCACCACGATGATATGCCGGTCCTCGCCATGGAAATGCGGTGAGCTCATGACACCCGGCGGGAAATAGGCGCGAATCACATACATGCCTGGCTTTCCAGGATCGCCAAACACCACGGCTAATTTTGCGCCAGAGCCAGCGTCTTTCCAGACCAATTTCTCAGGGGGGATAATCAGAAAATCCGTCTCACTGGGGGCTGAATGGGTCGGCGCTACCGCCAATACCGACGCCAGCGATAAGGCCACCAATGGCAAAAACAATTTCCCCCGCATGAGCTTCCCCTTGATAAAAACTTTGTTTAAATATTTATATGACTATTTCAACTAACCATAGCACAGTGCTCTTGTCTGGAATAATGAAAAGACTTTGTCTCGCGCAGGCATAATGCGGCTTAATCACTTATTTTGATAATCAAAGGAGATCTCAATGAAGCTCGTGCGCTACGGTCGACCCGGCAATGAAAAACCAGGACTCATTGATGCAGACGGCAGGCTGAGAGATCTGTCGTCCATCATTGACGACATCGCACCCGCTCAGCTCTCCGAT
>CAZLJL010000343.1:0-1879 GCA_964559785.1 uncultured Bifidobacterium sp. | reverse complement strand
CTGGCGTTGTTGAAGTAGCCACTTGAACAGCGGCCAGGTCACGATCAATAACGTCGCAGTAGCCAGCCACATCGCAATCGGACGGGTGAAAAATAGCAGGGCGTTGCCGTCGGATTTAATCAATGAGGTGACGAGATTCTCTTCCAGCATTTTGCCGAGTACTGCGCCGAGAATAACGGGCGCGATGGGAAAGCCATTTTCTTCCATCACGAAGGCGATGATCCCGAAGCACAGTATCAACAACACACCCAGTGTCGAGTTGGTGACAGCAAATGCGCCCACGATACAAAACAGCAAGATAGTGGGCATCAGGATATTGCGCGCGATATTCAGTACCCGAGTTGCGAGTTTTACGGCCAGCCAGCCTAGCGGGAGCATGACCAAATTTGCCAGCATGAAGACGATGAAGATGGCGTAAATGTTTTGTGGATTGTTGATGAAAATCGTGGGCCCTGGGTTCATATTTTTCAAATACAGCACGCCTATCGCAATCGCGGTGATCGAGTCACCGGGTATGCCAAACACGATTGCAGGTATCCACGCGCCTGCTAGCGCAGAGTTATTCGCGGCACCAGACTCTGCAATACCCTCCACATGGCCAGTGCCGAATTTTTCCGGTTCTTTGGAAAACTTTTTACTAGTGGCATAGCTCATCCATGCAGCCATATCGGCACCAGCGCCGGGTTGAATGCCGATCAGCGTACCGAGGGCGCTACCGCGCAGTAGTTGAACAGGATAGGTTTTCAACAGACGCCACATACCACCAAAGATATTGCCGATCTTGGTAGCGACGACGATGGGTGGTGGTGCGATGTCAGTGACATAGCGTAGCAACTCGGAGACAGCGAACAAGCCAACCATCATTGGTATCAGCTCAATACCACTCATTAACTCGGGTTGCCCAAAAGTGAATCGGGGCTGCGCTGCCGGGTTTTCCATGCCAACACACGCGATGAGTAATCCGATCAATAGCGATACCGACGCCTTTAAGCGACTCCCGCTGCCAACGAATACCGCAGCCGAGAGGCCCAGCACCATCAGCCAAAAATATTCGAACGAGGAGAACTGCAGCGCGAATTCTGCTAATGAGGGCGAGAACAGAATCAGTACGATGGTGCCAAACAAGCCGCCGATGGCAGAGAACACCAGACAGGTACCAAGCGCCAGCTCGGCCTGTCCTTTCATCGTCATTTGGTAAGCCTCGTTGGCATACGCAGCCGAGGCAGGCGTTCCGGGAATGCGAAGTAGGGCGCCCGGTATATCGCCAGAAAAAATCGCCATCGCAGTAGCAGTCACGATCGCCGCGACTGCAGGCACGGGCGGCATGAAGAAGGTCAGAGGCACCAGCAGCGCGGTAGCCATGGTGGCGGTCAGGCCGGGGATGCAACCGATGAACAGACCGAATACTGCAGCGCCCAGAATCACGATCAGCACCTGAGGATCTAGGACCAGATCCAGTGCCTGCATCCAGATAGCGAAGCTCATGACAATTGCCTCACCACTGTATAGGGCTTAGTACGCCCCATGGCAGTGGTACGCGCAAACCTTTATAAAACAGCGTGTGTATCAGCAGCGTGACGCCAAGTGCGATCGGTAAGATGTGCAAGGGCTTGACCGATAGCGCACGAAACATTACGCAAAGAATCAATACCCCGCACAGCAAGAAGCCCAGCCACTCCGATGCCAGCACATAAAACAGCAGGCAAGCAATGGTGATGACAAAGTTACGACGATGGGCCGGTGACTGTACCCAAGCACCGAGTTGTACCCACGCTTGACCGGCACCTGGCAGTCTGCCGCGAACGATCAGCAGGCATGCACAGACGGCCAACAAAGTAGCCAGTACGCTGGGAAACACGGCAGGCCCGATTTGCTGGCC
>CAZLJL010000342.1:0-1880 GCA_964559785.1 uncultured Bifidobacterium sp. | reverse complement strand
ATGATTTTCAGGATATCGTTTTCATTGGTGCGCCTAGGTCTCGCTGCGTAGTTCGCTCGACCAGACAGACTGCTGTAGCGTCGCTCTCGATGAGTAAAGGCGGTAGATACGCAGATCGAAACCGTAACCGGTGCATAATCGATACTGCTTAATCACCACGCCATGCTGCGGCTTTCCCTCGCAGCGGCAGCGTTTTTGCCGATCTCGATTGAAGCACCGACTCATCTTCAAAGCGCGAAACCGTACCATTTTATCCCCGACCCCGTACAAAGAGCATGCCGCCCTCCGCTTTTGACCAGCAGATGATCGATACCGGTGACGGTCATCGTCTGTACGTGGCGCAGTACGGTAAAGGCACCGCGCCCGCCGCCGTCGTGCTGCATGGTGGCCCCGGCAGTGGGACTTCACCGTCCGTGCTGGAGTGGTTCGACCTGAGTCGACAACGCGTGGTGCTGTTTGATCAACGAGGCGCAGGTCAGTCGCTGCCGCAAGGTGAACTTGTCAATAACGATAGCCAGCGACTGGTCGCCGATATTGAGTTGATTCGCGCACATCTTGGTATTGAACAGTGGATGGTGGTGGGCGGATCCTGGGGGGCGACGCTCGCCCTGATGTATGCCGCTGCGCACGCAGATCGCATCCGTGGGCTGGTGTTGCGCGGTAGCTTTTTAGCGAGCGAGCGCGAGCTGCGATGGTTTTTTCAGTCGCTGCGAGCAATGGTGCCGCACGCCTGGGCAGAATTGACCCATGGCTGGAGCGAAGCGCAGCAAGCGGAAGTACTGCGAACACTATCGCAAGCGCTGCTGGGTAATGACGCTGCAGCGGCTAACGATGCCGCGCTACGTTGGGCCAACTACGAGACGGCGCTCATGCGGGCGATGGATGGGAAACTGGATTCAGCAGCAACAGCCGCAAAAACAGACGCGCCCGTGTCAGCGCGCACCCTGGGTAAGTACCGCTTACAGGCGCACTACCTGTCACAGCATTGTTTTTGTACGGAAGCCGATTTACTGCAGGCGGCCGCGGCAATGCGCGACAAACCGATGGTGATTATTCACGGCACCCACGATCTGATCTGTCCGCCGGAAAACGCCATGAAGTTAACGGCTGCAAACCCGCAGGCACGTCTGGTGTGGGTCGAGCGGGGCACCCATACCCCGGCTGATCCTTCGATCGCTGCGGCATTGCAACATGCCATCGCCGAGCTACGGCGGGCGGGTTGACGGAGCGCTCATACCCTGACCGTACGTTGTTTTGTCCGGTCAGGCGAATCGCCGTTACACCAACTTAGAACCCATATTTCAACCCGACGGTCCAGGCGCTTAAGTTGATCGGTATCTGATAGGCATTGCCGAAATACTGGTACTCGATGTTACCGGCGACTTGTGGCGAAAACTTGTAGTCGAGACCAAGGCCCGCCATCAAATTGGTGTTGGTGCTGGAATCTGCGCCAGATCCCAGCTCGCCCGCGTTGACAGTGCTCTTGGTATTGACCACTGCCAAACCAACCTTGCTATACACACGCGTGGCCGAGTTGATCGGCAGATTCGCTACAGCAGCGCCATACAGGGCTTGTGAGCGGGTGGTGAGAGCGAGTCCGGGCAGGCCTTGCCTGAGGTTGCCAAAGTGGATATAGCCCAGCTCGTAGCCCCAGGTTGCGTCAAGTGCAGCCCCGTAGGCCAGTGACAGCGCCCTTTCGGTATCAGTATCGAGCGGATTCGCGTAGCGGGACTGCCCGAAGCCGACTTTAAGATAATTGCTCTCGGCAAGCGCCGGCCAAGGCGAGCATAGCGCCGCACCAAGGAGCGCAGCCAATACGGTTTTTTTCATCTGAAATCCTTTTAAATAAAATACCGAAAACCATCGCGCTGCCGACGCAT
>CAZLJL010000341.1:0-1882 GCA_964559785.1 uncultured Bifidobacterium sp. | reverse complement strand
TCGGTACTTCTCGCGGTATCGCCGATGTACGCCTACGATTTTATTCAGGCGAATACATTTCTGGCTTATATCGTGATGGGTTCGGTGGTGTTGGTCGTCACCGGTGTCGAGGCACTGTATCTCGATATGGGACACTTTGGTCGCAAGCCTGTTCGCTTGGCTTGGCTGATCGTCACGCTACCCAGCCTACTACTCAACTATTTCGGGCAAGCCGCGTTCTTGATTGAGCATCCCGAAGGTGCCGCCAATCCCTTCTTCATGATGCTGCCAGAGTGGGCAGTATTACCGATGATTGGCTTGGCAACCGCGGCGACTGTCATCGCCTCACAGGCTGTGATCTCGGGGGCGTTTTCGCTCGCTAGCCAGGGTATTTTGCTCGGCTTCCTGCCGCGCATGGTGATTCTGCACACCTCCGATACCGAGCGCGGGCAAATCTACATGCCGACGATTAACTGGACGCTGCTGGTGCTTGTTCTGTTCACCGTGTTTCAATTCCGTGAGTCCGGCAACCTGGCAGCAGCATATGGCATCTCTGTCACCACCACCATGCTGATCACGACCTCATTGCTGGCAGTGGTCATGCTAAACGAATGGAAAATGCCGAAACTGATCGTTGCTGTATTAATCAGCATGTTCTTTATCGTCGATTTTTCATTCTGGACAGCGAACCTGATCAAGGTGAAAGACGGTGGCTGGTACCCAATGGTACTGGGCGCAATTTGTTTCGTGATGCTGACCACTTGGTACACCGGCCGTCGCTTGCTGCGTGAGCGACTCGCTGATGGCGCGATTCATATCAAAGACTTTGTCGAGTCGCTGCTCGCCCACCCACCGCATCGTGTTGGCGGCACCTCAGTGTTCCTGACGCCGCATATCGATTTTGTACCGATTGCACTGCTCCACAACTTGAAACACAACCGCATCTTGCACGAGCGGGTTATTTTTCTGAAGCTATCGATCTGGGATGTTCCCTACGTCGATGAAGACGAACGGATGTCGGTGACTCACCTCGGGGACAATATCTTTCTCGCGCGCGCAGTGTACGGATTTAAAGAGACACCCGATGTACGGCAAGTCATGGAGCAGCTTGAACCGCTAGTCGGCGGCACACTGGAGCTGGAAGACACCACCTTCTTCCTGGCGCGAGACACCATCATCCCAAGCGACTTGCCAGGCATGGCTTTATGGCGCGAGCGATTATTCGCATGGATGATGCAAAATGCGGCAACGCCCTCAGACTTCTTCAAGATTCCACCGAATCGCGTGGTCGAGTTAGGCACCAAAATTGAAATCTGAGGCGATCAGCGCAGAGGCAATTTTCGCTACGGCTTTGCTTTTCTTCGCCTGTGCCGAGCATGTAGATGCAGTTCCGGAGCTGATGGCATCTGTGCGACAGATGCTGTCCGATGATTATCTGATGCGGAGGGTGCAAGCCATCGTGGCCTACCTCTCCTTCGATGACTTCCTCACGCTATGCCAAAGAAGTTTGCCTCAAGAGCAGCGGCTAAGCCTGCTGCTCAATCTGCATGATCACTGCGGTGGCGCCGACAAACTATCAGCGATCAGCTCCCACCTGCTCGATCGCTTCACCGAGGCACTTGGGCAATCAGTAGACGATCTGGACGAACATCTGGCAGTGCTTCAGGTCAAGCAGCGCCTTTGGCAGGCTTGAACGCCGTCCTGCGCAGAAATCGGTTGCTCAACCGAAGATCAGCACCGCTGTCAGTCCGCACAAAATCAGCGTGATGCTGATCAGGCAGCCCTGAATCACATTGAGCAACCTACCCTCGGGCGTATGTCGATACACCTTGGCTTCTTGCTTATTCACATGCAAAAAGCCGGCAAAATGCTCGATCACCAAAATCACGATCAAGCCGACAAT
>CAZLJL010000340.1:0-1889 GCA_964559785.1 uncultured Bifidobacterium sp. | reverse complement strand
AGCATTGCAGAGACGGTACGTGTTGCTACTGCAGGTGACTATGACGTCAATCTGCCGAAGTTAAATTTGTCGGAACGTCAGGTGCCGATTCGCGTGCAGTTGCCGACTGATGTGCGCGCTGATCTCGCAGCGATTGAGCGTCTGTCAGTACCCGGACGGCAGGGTCCGGTGATGCTGGGTACGGTGGCCAGCGTGAGCATGGACAGCGGCCCCGCCCAAATCGACAGACTAAACCGCAGTCGCAATGTCACTTTGGAAGTGGAGTTAGGTGGCCGCTCGCTCGGCGAGTTGAATGAAGAAGCGCGTGCGCTGCCCAGCATGAAAAACCTGCCGCCTTCGGTCACCATCGCCGAGCTAGGTGATGCACAAGAAATGCAGGCACTGTTTGAGAGTTTCGGGATCGCCATGCTGATTGGCGTACTGTGCATCTATGGCGTGCTGGTGCTGTTATTCCACGACTTCACGCAGCCAATGACAATTCTCGCTGCGCTACCGCTGTCGATCGGTGGCGCGTTCGTAGGTCTCCTCGTCACGCACAAGGCGCTGTCGATGCCCTCCATGATCGGCTTGATCATGTTGATGGGGATCGTCACCAAGAACTCGATTCTGCTGGTGGATTATGCGATTCTCGCGCGCCGCGCGGGCATGCCTCGGTTTGAAGCACTGGTGGACGCTTGCCACAAGCGTAGCCGTCCGATTCTAATGACGACCATTGCGATGGGGGCGGGCATGCTGCCATTGGCACTTGGTTTCGGTGCTGACCCGAGTTTTCGTTCCCCAATGGCGGTGACGGTGATTGGAGGTTTGATCACCTCGACCTTGTTATCACTGCTGGTGGTACCCGCCGTTTATACCTTCGTGGATGATGCACAAGGCCTGTTGCGGAGATTCAGCCAAACCATTTTGCGTAAAGCGGATTAAGCGAGAGCATATCCAGGATGTTCTCGCGTAGTGATGCGTCACGGACAATCAGCATCCTTGGCCAATCCGAGGTTGCCTCCATCCAGTACACCTCTTGGGTTCCCAAGATGTAAACAATGCCTTCGCGGCGTATGGTGCCATCGTAAAACGCATAGGTACGGGCGATTTCAAACTCGGTATCGATCAGCGATTTCACCAAATCGATATAAGGATCCCGGACTTTCTGTCCGTCGTACAGCATGGCAAGTAGCGCTGATCGCAGTACGGACATGGGGCGGGTATTGAATGAATACCCAACCCTTATACACCTTTACGGGAAAGCGTATTGAAGCACGCTAAATCTGGCTATAACCCCAGAGGTAGCGTGGAATTGTTGGTCAATCAAAAATCTCACTCAGCCACGATTTGTGCTTGTAATGCGAAGCATGTTTGTCGTGTCTCGCGTAGGCGTGCCCATGCTGTGCCGGGGGAGGGTATGGCGCGTGCTGATCACCTCGGTAATGGCTATTCGGCGACGGTGATGGTGCAGTGGGTTGTGCGGCAGCGCGTTCAAGTAGTTTGTCCAGTTCGCCGCGATCCAACCAAACGCCCCGGCATTGCGGGCAATAATCGATTTCAACGCCTTGGCGTTCGCTCATGACGAGCGTGGTGCTCACGCAGGTGGGACACTTCATTGGCGAATCTCCATTGCACTCTGGGGTTTCATGTCACATCAGACCGGGGCGAATATGGACATTTAATGCGCGAGAAAAAAGCAGGTAAATACGTAAGAAAACTTCGTCAAACTCAGTTGCGAGGTTTCAAGGCAAAGACCACGTGGTAAGCAAGGTGAAGAGTGTGTAAAAAATAGAAACGTATAGGTAAATACAGATAGAACATAATGAAAATATCGATTTGACTGATGATTAACCCACTCCTATGATCTGCCCCGAAAGGAAAGTGCACGGCAGAATTTTCTCAAGCGCTCG
>CAZLJL010000339.1:0-1900 GCA_964559785.1 uncultured Bifidobacterium sp. | reverse complement strand
GAGGTGATGGTGTTGGATATAGTCTAGCACTGGCGGTGGCAGCAATCCTTCCAGTACTGGCGGGTTGTTTTCAGCGAGCGCTTGGCGCACCGTGGTGGATGAAACCGCCATCGCCAGGTCATGGGCAATGTAGATCAGCCCATGCGGCGTAGCGCGGAGTTGTGCCGGACTAGCCTGCCGTCGCAGTAAAGCTGCTGCGACGGAAGAGTCGAGTGCCTCAGCAGGGATCTCGAAACCGGGGCGCGTAGCAATACATAAATTCGCCAGATCAAACAGCTTCTGCCAATCGCGCCAGGTATGCAGGTTTAACAGTTGGTCGGCGCCCAGTAGTATGACCAGCGCGGCGTCGTCACCCAATTGTTTGCGCAGAGCACGCAGGGTATCGATCGTATATGTTGGTCCTTCGCGTTCGATTTCCTGAGTATCGATGGTGACGGGGACTACCCAATCATTGAACGCGTCCTCCAGCATCGCAATACGATGTTCTGGCGGTGTTGTTAGGTCGGGCTTTTGCCAAGGCTGCCCGGCCGGGATCAGTCGAAGTTCATCCGGATGGAGCAAGGCACAGAAGTAACGCGCCAGTGCGATATGACCAAGATGTACCGGGTCAAAGCTTCCACCGAGTAGTAAAACACAGCGTTCTGTCACGCAGTCAGCCAATCCCGATGCGGCAGAAAATCTGTGTAGAGCTTGCTTTCAGGGCTACCGGCTTCCGGTTTCCAGTCGTAGCGCCATTTGACGATGGGTGGCATCGACATCAGGATGGATTCGGTACGTCCCCCGGACTGTAGCCCGAACAGCGTGCCACGATCGAATACCAAGTTGAACTCGACATAACGACCGCGCCGGTAAGCTTGAAAATCTCGCTCGCGTTCGCCATACGGCGTATCTTTGCGACGCTGCAGGAGCGGCATGTAGGCATCGATAAAATGATCACCAACACTGCGCGTCATCGCAAAAGTTTGTTCGAAGCCACTGTCATGAAAATCATCGAAAAAGATGCCGCCAACGCCGCGTGCTTCATTACGATGCTTTAAGAAAAAATACTCATCACACCATTTTTTAAGTCGTGGGTGCAATTCGGCGCCGAAGGGTGCTAATGCATCATGACAGGTTTGGTGAAAGTGCTTGGCGTCCTCAGCAAAGCCATAATATGGAGTCAAATCCATCCCGCCACCGAACCACCACACCGGTTCGTCATGCTCGCCGGTCGTCGAAAAAAATCGGACATTCATGTGCACTGTCGGTGCATACGGATTACGCGGATGGAAAACCAGCGATACGCCCATGGCTTCCCACGGGCGACCGGCCAGCTCCGGGCGATTCGCCATTGCAGAGGGGGGTAGTTTGTTGCCCTTGACATGAGAGAAGCCAACGCCGCCACGCTCTAATACGTTGCCTTCTTCAATTAATCGCGAGATACCGCCACCGCCCTCTGGGCGCTCCCAAGCATCACGGATGAACTGTTTGCCATCGATAGCTTCGGCTGCACTAACGATGCGCTGTTGCAGTGACAGCAGCCAATCTTTGACGCTGTTGATATCGACTCCGCTCATTGTTTGACCTTCCTTTTTTGTTCAGCCAGGACGTTTGAGCGCACGCCAGCCGATGTCATGACGGAATTGCATACCGTCAAACTTCACTTTCTCTACGGCCTCGTAGGCGTGCTTTTGCGCTACGCGCACGCTGTCGCCCAACCCGACTACGCACAGGACTCGACCACCCGCTGTTCTCAGTGCGCCGTTTTCAATGATGGTGCCAGCGTGGAAGGTAACGCTGTCTTCTGATTCTTCTGGAATACCGGTGATGACATCGCCTTTTCTAGGTGCGTCTGGGTAACCTGCGGCCGCCAGCACAACACCGAGTGCGGTTCTGCGGTCCCAATCAAGTTCGATATCTT
>CAZLJL010000338.1:0-1902 GCA_964559785.1 uncultured Bifidobacterium sp. | reverse complement strand
CGCGCGTGGGTCAGCCCAAAGCGGAATCCGGCAAGCAGACGCTGGCCGAGATCAACCCAGAGGTCCAGGTCATTGCATTGCAAGAGCGTGCTGATGAAGATCGATTACAGGCGCTCGTGGGCGAGGCCAGCGTCGTGCTGGATTGCACCGACAATTTCCGCACGCGCCACGCGATCAACCAAGCATGTGTCAGCGCACGCGTACCGCTGGTGTCGGGTGCAGCGATCCGCATGGATGGACAGGTGGCGGTATTCGATCCACGCGGTGGCGACAGCGCCTGTTACGCCTGCCTGTTTCCGCCCGATCAAGTGTTTGAAGAAGTGCAGTGCTCGACCATGGGCGTGTTCGCGCCGCTGGTCGGCATTATCGGTACCGTGCAAGCTGCGGAAGCGTTAAAGCTGGTGATGGGCATCGGCGAGTCACTCGCCAACCGCCTGCTGATGCTGGATGCGCGTTCGATGGAATGGACTAGCATCCGAACCATGAAGAGCCCAGACTGCGCGGTGTGCGCGGGCGCTGCACGCGAGATGGACTAAACCAATACTGGACCCCGGCCTGCGCCGGGGTGACGACATAGCCGCAGCCAACGCAAGCCGTTTCATTTCCCAATGATCGCAACAGCGAGGCTGCGACAGTCGATTTGTGATGATGACACCCGGCCCAGGCCTTCACTAGGGTGATTAGCAGACGCAGCGTCAATGGCGTCATCCCGGCGAAGGCCGGGATCCAGGCTTACCCGACCAGCAACCCCAACTGCACCACTGCGCCATCGGTGGGCTTGAGCTGAAAACCGCTCTTGACGAAGCGGTGCCAGCGCCCGATCACGAAAGCCATTAGTAGCGCGGCGCGCGCCGCTGCCTCTTCGTCTGACGGCCCGCCTTGGGTGGCGGCCAGCTTCCACGACTGGCGCAAGGCCAGTTCGACGCGATCAACAAATTGGTTCATGCGCCGCTGCAAGCGCTCGTCTTCATTGACGAGCGCATCACCCATCATCACCTTGGTCATACCGGGATTTTGCTCGGAAAAATCGAGCAGCATGCGGGCCACTGCGAGCGCCTGACGCCGACCGTTTTCTTCGCTCTGGGTGATTTTGTTGACCAGCGTGAAAATCGAGGTCTCGATAAATTCGATCAGGCCCTCGTACATCTGGGCTTTGCTTGCGAAGTGCCGATAGAGCGCGGCTTCGGACACATCCAGCTTAGCCGCGAGCGCGGCGGTGGTGACCTTTTCCGCTTTAGGGCTTTCCAGCATGCCCGCCAGCGCCTGCAGGATCTGTAGTTTCCGCTCACCTGTCTTGGAGTTCGGCATGGTCTTGTCAGTCCGGCAAAAGTGGAAAAGCCCGTGTCGGCAGCAGCGCTAGCGCCGCAACCGTGCGAGACAACCGGGCAGCTTGTGCAGTGATTTTACTTGTACATCGGCGCAACTCGGGCGGAAAAAAACACGCGGTGAAAAACCACTGAACCAGACCGTCCGCATGCGCAGGGATTTCGCCGATTTCAGGTTCTCGATCGAGTCTTCCACCAGCACGCAGCGCGCAGCCGACAGTCCCCGCTGCCGCAACAGCCTTCGCAGCAACAATCGCGACGGTTTGGGCCGCCACTGCTTGTGCACCTGCATGGATTCGATCGGCACATGCTCGGCGAAGTGGCGGTGTAGACCGAGGTGTCGCACCACCGAACGGGCATAAGCGCGCGGCGCATTGGTCAGCAGGATCTTGCGCCCCGGCAGGCGCCTCAATAACTTGCCGAGCCCGCGCTCGGCGCGAATCATTTGCGCGAGATTGTCGAACTGATGGGCCTCATGCAAAAAATCCTCCGCCCGAACACCGTGATGACGCACCATACCCAGCAAGGTGGCGCCATAACGCTGCCAGTAACGCACGCGTACTTCATTGACGGCATC
>CAZLJL010000337.1:0-1911 GCA_964559785.1 uncultured Bifidobacterium sp. | reverse complement strand
GCCGGGTGGTTTCAGTTTCAGCCGCTCTATGCGCGGATATTGAAAGAGCAGCCTGATTTTCTTGATTAAAAACTTGCACGTGAGGTCATTGGCGTACTCAATCCCCGTCAACAACGTAATGTTCACCGACCATGAAAGCTAACGTCACCCCTAGCGCTCAACTGGCGCAATTTGCTGCCAATTTGCAGTACGACGAGATTCCGCCTGCGGTGATGCGGCGTGCGGAAGATTTATTCGTTGATTGGTTTGGTTCTGCGCTGTCCGGTAAAGTAGGGCGACCTGTTCAAGCGATTGAATCAGTTGCGCGCGAGATTGGCCCGCAAGAAGGTCGCGCTGAAGTCCTGCTATCGCGTCGAAAAACTACCTCGGTATTTGCGGCCATGGTGAATGCAGCCTCATCCCATTTCATGGAGCAGGATGATGTTCACAATGGCTCGGTATTTCACCCGGGTACGGTGGTGTTTCCTGCGGTGCTTGCTATTGCGCAGGAGCGGGGTATCAGCGGTAAAGAGTTAATGACAGCTGCGGTGGCAGGCTACGAGGTCGGGATTCGCGTGGGCGAGTTTCTCGGTCAATCACATTACAAGGTGTTCCATACGACGGGTACTGCCGGTACTATCGCTGCAGCGGTCGCGGCGGGGCGCGCAATTAACCTCCCACCCGAGAAAATTCAGCATGCGATTGGCTCGGCGGGAACACAAGCTGCTGGCTTGTGGGAGTTTCTGAAAGATGCGGCCAACTCCAAACAGCTGCATGCCGCCAAAGCGGCATTCGATGGTTTGCTGTCAGCGCTACTCGCTGAGAAAGGCTTTTCTGGCGCGAAGCAAATTCTGGAAGGTGCCAAGGGCATGGCTGCGGGCATGTCGCAAGATGCCGATCCGGCGCGTCTCACTGATCGGCTTGGCGAGCGCTGGGCTACGATTGAAACCTCGTTCAAGTTCCACGCGTCGTGTCGGCACACGCATCCTGCGGCAGATGCTTTGCTCTCGCTGATACAAGAGCACAAATTGAGTGCAGATCAAGTGGCCTCAGTTACCACGCATGTTCATCAGGGGGCGATTGATGTACTCGGCCAGGTCGATGAGCCGAAGAGTGTGCATCAGGCGAAGTTTTCCATGGGTACCGTGCTGGGTTTGTTAGCCATATACGGTAAGGCAGGGGTGCACGAGTTTAACGAGTGTTTTCGTGAGGCTGCAGTACAGGCCTTTCGCCAGCGTGTGACCATGGTACTTGACCCCGAGGTTGATGCGCTTTATCCGCAGCGCTGGATCGGCAAGGTGACCGTCACCACAAGCGATGGCCGTGAATTACACGCGCGTATTGATGAACCCAAGGGTGACCCCGGTAATACCCTAACGCGTCCCGAGATCGAGCAGAAGGCAATTATGTTGGCAGAGGTCTCCGGCGCTGCTACCGCGGAGGAAATGCGCGGGTCGCTGGATGAGTTGTGGAAGATTAGTGAGCAAGTCGCTGTCGGTGATTTGCTGCCACCCTGGTCTCAGGATTTGTGACATGCTCGACCACTGTAGAAAGTCGACCGCTTCGCGATTAGCGGATAATGTCGGTTGACTGGTGCCGCTGGCCCAAAATTATTTCAATAATTACAATCAAACATCCGAGGAGAAAGTTCAATGAAGTCCCTGCTCGCTGCGTTGCTACTCTGTTCTGCATCGCTGGCTTTTGCGCATTGCCCGAACGCCACCGTCTGTGAGATGAAGGCGGTCGATTCGATGATGACCGACACCAAACTCCAGGGCGATCAACTGGAAAAAATTAAAACCATGCGGGCCGAAGGGCAAAAACTGTATGACGAGGGTCGTGAATCCGAGGCACTAAAACTACTTAAAGAAGCGCGCAAAATGTTGAAAGACGCAGCTTCCTGATGATTACGCGCGTTACGGACTGTTTTTT
>CAZLJL010000336.1:0-1917 GCA_964559785.1 uncultured Bifidobacterium sp. | reverse complement strand
CTATCACCGAAGAGGGCGATATTTTTGCGCGAAACCCGGTACAGCCGCTGCTCGACCCGTCCGTATTAGTCGGCCGCATCATGATGCGGGATGCCAGTGGGATCACCCTGCAACGGCGTCCCGACACTTTATTCGCTCCATACCCCGAGTTTGCGACGGCCAATGGCGATTTCGCGACTGGGCCAATACCGACTCGGATTGTGCCAGGCGCCTTGGAGACCAGTAATGTCAATGTGGTCACCGCCATGGTGAAACTGATTGATTTCTCACGCTCATTCGAGACCCAGGTGCGCACTATCAAAGAAGCCAAGGCGCTCGATGAGTCGGGTGCCAGCATGTTGAAGGCACGCTAATTGCATAGGTAACGGAAAAGCGACACTCGAGAGGAAAGTATGGACGCATCAATGTGGGTAGCGAAAACCGGTCTGGACGCGCAGCAAACGCGCCTGACGGTTATTTCGAACAACCTGGCCAACGTCAACACCACGGGCTTCAAGCGCGACCGCGCCATGTTCGAGGATCTGCTGTACCAGAACGTTCGGCAGGCCGGCGGCCAAACGGCTGCAGCGACCCAGGCGCCGACTGGCTTAATGCTGGGTACCGGTACCCGTATCGTCGCCACGGAAAAAATTCACGCCCAGGGCAACATGATCAACACTCAGAACGCGCTCGATATCGCGATTCAGGGTGAGGGCTTCTTCCAGATTCAGCAGCCCGACGGCACGCTCGCCTACACGCGCGACGGTACCTTCAAGCTTTCAAACACTGGGCAGCTGGTGACTAATTTAGGTCAGCCACTGGTACCGGCGATTGCGATCCCAGGTAACGCGGCATCAATCACGATTGGTTTGGATGGTGTGGTGTCGGCTGAATTGTTTGCCGGTGGTGGAGCGCAGCAGTTGGGTCAGATCCAGATTGCGCGATTCGTCAACCCAGCGGGCCTGACGCCACTCGGTGACAACCTCTACAAAGAAACTGTTGCCTCGGGTGCTGCTGTTGTATTGAACCCGAATACAGCGCCAGCAGGTCAGCTACGCCAAGGCATGCTGGAAGCATCCAACGTTAACGTGGTCGAGGAAATGGTCAACATGATCGAGACTCAGCGTGCGTACGAAGTGAACTCGAAAGCGATCTCGGCAGCGGACGGCATGCTGCGCTTCTTGAATAACAACCTGTAATCGCGCTTGCCTGAAGACTGCCTGAAGACGGCCCGGAGAATAATGATGAGATTAATCAAGCCCGCAGCGATCACGATCGCAGTGCTGATGCTTGCAGCCTGTGCCAAGCCAATGCCGATGGCGCATTCGCCCGATTTTGCACCAGTGCAGCCGCTGCCGCGCGATACCACCACACCGGCGACAGGCGCTATTTTTGCCGCCGACAACACCGATCTATGGCAGGCCAAGCGCCGCAACTATCGCGTCGGCGACATCATCACCGTCTTACTCAGTGAATCGACACAAGCAGCCAGAACTTTAAACAATGAGACCAGCAGAGAGTCGAGCACGGATGCAATACCACAGGGTATGACCGATGCAATTACACGGCCTACACCCATATTAAATGGGTTGAATACTGGTGGCGCAAGGACCTCTAACAGAGGAACCGGTGTTGCTGACCAGCGCGCTTCACTAACTGGATCGATTGCCGTAACGGTCACTGAAGTCCAAGCCAATGGCAACTTGGTGATTCGTGGTGAGAAGCAGCTATCACTATCCGAAGGTGGTGAGGTGATTCAGGTAGCCGGCATCATCCGGCCGGACGATGTGAGTGCTATTAATACTGTGCAGTCACGTCGTTTGGCTAATGGCCAAATTACCTACAAAGGTGTCGGTGATCTCGCCAATGCAACACGCGCTGGTTGGGGTATCAGTGCGCTCTACAAGTACTGGCCTTTCTAAATAGGACAACAGCATG
>CAZLJL010000335.1:0-1919 GCA_964559785.1 uncultured Bifidobacterium sp. | reverse complement strand
GTCGCTCCCTTGCTGAAAAAGCTTGCTGAGGCAGGAAAAGCCTTTCAGTAATCAGAATGCCACTTCGTTTAATGTCCGTAAGCCTGAATTTTCAACTGACGATGCCAACCACGCTGTCGATACCGGTCTATGGTCGAATTCCGGCCAGGCAGAATGTCTCGGTAGGGTCTTACCAATTGCCGCTTGCGGTATCCCTCAGCTACTAAGACACCGTCTCTATTACTTGCATTTGCTGCGGATGGCTACCGAGTACTTTGGGCTGCCCGCTGGGACCGATGGTGTGCAAAGTGACCGGGCGGCGCCAGACCTGAGCGATATACGCTAATACTCGCTCGGCGCGTGACAAATCAAGACCCCGACCGTCTTCAGAAACATCATGCACCAGCTCCAAGTGACCATCGGTATGCATCGCCTTTACTGCGACCCGCGGCGCACCATAATTAAATCGCGGTGCCAGAATCGCCTCGCGAATCGCATGGATGTCTTTATCTGCGATCCGTATGCCACCTTCATGATCTGCCTCGTAGACAAACAGATCAAGCTTGTCTGCCAGTCGCTGGGTCAGATGATTGCGTATGAAGCCAAAATCATCCTCTTCACGGCAAATCTGACGTGCTGTATCTATTCCATAGCGCTCGATAATCTCCTCCCAGATCGAAAATCCCAGGTGATAGGGATTGATCGATAGTGCAAGTTGATGATCCGCAGCGAATGGCCGTACTACATCGGAGTGCGCTTTGATCGCCGCGAGATACAGATCAGAAGGTAGAAAATCCGCCTCGCGCAATAGCCTAGCGTGCCAATAAGACGCCCAACCTTCATTCATGATCTGACAGGCAAATACCGGATAGAAGTAGAAAGATTCTTCCCGCACCGCCAGAAAGATATCGCGCTCCCACCCCTGTAAATCGGGCGCATACTGCGCAATAAACCACAGTAGGTCGTACTCCAGATGGGGCGGTGTTGATGCCTTGCTGTTGCGCTCTATGTTGGCTGTGGCGTGCTCGCCGGGTAGCGCCTGAAAGCGTCGGCTGAATTCATCGGTAGGGTTTTTTCCAGGATGGATTGGCACGAACTCAGCGTAGCGCGAACGATGCAGCGGCTGTTGAATATCGATATGCGGCTCGATAGCGAAGGCCGCATCCAAAATCTGCTCGACCTTTTCCTGGCCATGTTCGATCAGTGCGTGCTCGATGGCACGTGCGCGCTCGGCGGCTTGTTCAAGGATGTGTCCGCCCGCCATGGCCATGAAGCGCGCGAACAGTTGATTATGTTTGGCAAAATCAGCATGTCCAATGACATGGGCAACCACCAAGGTATTTTCAGCGATGCTGTTCTCGCGGACCAGATAAGCGTGACACGGATTCCCCGGGAACATTACCTCGAAAATACGTGAATTCCCCATACTCTGGCGAATCAATTGGTGAATATAACGAACACCAAACGACCAATGCGGCATTCGAACCGGCAAACCATACACGGCGATCTCGGTCATGAAGTTACCGGGTACAACCTCGAAATCAACCGGGTAATAGTCCAGCCCCAGTTGGTGAGCCAGTGTCTCGATTCGGTTTACGTAATTACGCAGTGGTGCAAGCCCCATCACACCTCCGCCTGATGCATGGCGTCAGCAACGAAGAATTGTCGAATCGCTTTCCAGACATCCTCCGGCTGATTCAAGATACAGCTACCCAGCGGTGCACCCAGCTGCTGTAGCTGACGGCAGATCGCGGACATCTCGGTTTCCATGGTGCGCGAGGCACCGGGTACGGTCTCGATATAGCCCACATAATTCAGTAACTGCGTCAAGGTTTCCAGACTTGCAGTCGCTGCTTTGCGGTCTTCGGTGAAGTTTTCGCCATCCGAGGCATAGAACAGATAGCTGTTGTACTGAGTAACTGGGTAATCCGTCTCGAGCA
>CAZLJL010000334.1:0-1948 GCA_964559785.1 uncultured Bifidobacterium sp. | reverse complement strand
GAATAAACCTTTGTTCGCCTTGGCCGGAACGATGATCTCTTTCAGCAGTAGCTTGAGTGCGTCGGCGATCGGTTGCAGCAAGCCGGCGGGCCCGACGCGGTTTGGCCCCAGACGCACATGCATCCAACCAATCATTTTGCGTTCCCACAGCGTGAGGTAGGCAACGCAACCCATCAGCGGCAGCACGATCGCAACGATCTTGATCAGATTCCAGGCGATTGGCCACCATGGCCCGAGCATGCTCTCGCCGGTTGCGGTGAGTTGGCTCAGCATATCCATCAGGCCTTCTCCACCACGATGGGACCAAACATCGGACCCAGCACAGAGGTCGATGCATGACCCGCTGCAATACGCACGACATTCGCGGGCTGGGTCGGATCAATCGCACACGGCAGCACGGCGCTGCCACTGCCCTGCTTGACGCGCACATTACTTCCCTCATCGACGCCAATCGACTGCGCCAGGCTGACAGAGAGCATCGCGCGCGGTGGTCGCGCATCGGAAGTTTGCTGCAGTGACTCTGCACGGCGCACAATACCGTCAGTGAAATACAGCGGCACATCTGCTGCGCGCTCAAGTGCGGTGCTCGCTGCACTCGGCGTCGGCAACGACAATTTGCAATGGTTGTTGAGACGGGTGGAGAGATCAAGACCTTCGGTGGTACGCGAACCCAGCACCTCGGCACGAATCTCTTCCGAAGCTTCGTAGTTGAAGCCGTCTAGCGAAAGCAAATTACCCAGTACCCGCAGGACCTTCCACGCCGGGCGCGTTTCGCCCAGCGGCCGCGTGCTGCCGTTGAAGCCTTGCGCACGACCTTCTGCATTTACAAAGGTGCCCGAAGTTTCCGAGAAAGGCGAAATCGGCAACAGCACATCCGCGTAGTCGGTACCATGCTTGAATGGCGACATCACGACCACCATCTCAGCCTGATCGAGCGCAGCGCGCGCCTGCTGCGGATTAGCGCAATCAAGCTCTGGCTCGGCATGCAGCACCAGGTAGGCCTTCTTCGGCTGATCAAAGAAACTTTGCGCCACCGATCGATCCGCTGGCAAGGCATTCGCGAGATAGCCACCGACGGTATTTGCAGCTTCAGTCAGGTAGCCGAATTTCGCATCGGTCTGTTGCGCGATCCACTGCGCAAGCGCGTGCAATTGCGCGGTGTGAGGATGGTGTACAGCGGCATTACCCAGAAACACGGCACGTGGTTCGCCCGACAGCAGACTGTTCGCGATCGATACCGCAGTGTCTGAAGGCTTGAGATTGGCAAACTCCGCAGGTGCCGCGATATTTTTTACCTGTGCAACGGCGACCGCTACCTCAGCCAACTGGGCAAGCCAATCAGACGGCGCTGCGATCAAGTGGTTGGCGACGGCCATCAGCGGCATACCCTCATTGGCATTCAACAAGGAAAGCTGGGCCCCAGCACGCTGAACAGCGGCACGCAATCGTGCGGTGAGCAGCGGATGGTCTTTACGAAGATGTGAGCCGATCACGAAGATGCGCCGTAGCTGGCCCACTTCTGCGATTGGCATGCCCAACCACGGTGTAAATGCTGTTTCGGGAATCGCTGCGCTTTGACGCAAACGGAAATCGATATGCTCGGAGCCGAGGCCGCGCGTGAGCTTGGCCAGCAGCGTCATCTCTTCAAGCGTCGCATAAGGCGCAGCCACGGACGCGATTGCGTTTGCACCATGCTCGTGGCGAATGTTTCTCAATCCATGGGCAACATACTCGAGCGCAGTTTGCCAATCGACGGATCTCCATTCACCGCCCTGCTTGATCATGGGGGTAGTGAGACGCTCATCGCTATTCAAACCCTCGTAGGCGAAGCGATCACGGTCGGACAGCCAGCATTCATTCACCGCTTCGTTCTCGAGCGGCAGTACGCGCATCACTTTGTTGCCTTTGACTTGCACGATCAGGTTGGAACCAAGACTATCGTGCGGGC
>CAZLJL010000333.1:0-1966 GCA_964559785.1 uncultured Bifidobacterium sp. | reverse complement strand
CGGCGCAGGCCGATATTGTGCTGTTGTCGCTGCCAGGGCCACCCCAGGTGAGCGAGGTCTTGCTGGGGGAGCATGGTGTATTGCAAGCCATGCGAGCGGGCAGTGTACTGATTGACACCTCTACCAGTTCCGTCGATCTTGCGCGTGAAATCGCTGCTATCGCAACAGAGCGTGGTGTGGATTATCTCGAAGCACCGGTCACCAACGCGATCGATGGCGCGGCTTCGGGTCAGCTCTCTATCTTCGTAGGCGCCAACGAAGATGCATTTGCGCGTTGGCGTGAAGTACTTGATGTGCTCGGCAACCGCGTGTTGCATGTTGGCCCGCATGGCAATGGGGCCACCATCAAGCTGATGACCAATCTAATGTGGTTCGTAAATGCAGCGGCGATCGGTGAGGCCTTGATGTTAGGTGCCAAAGCGGGCGTGCGTTTGGACGTGGTTCGCGAGGCCCTGATGCACAGTGCAGGTAATAGCTGGGTGGTCGAGCATGATATTCCCTCCATTTTCGAGGGCCACTACGACCCCAGCTTTTCACTGGCGCTGTGCTGCAAAGATCTGTCACTGGTGAATCAGATTGCTGAGCAGCAGGGCTATACCCTCACCATGGGGCGCCATGCCCAAGCTGTGTTCGAGCGTGCGCGTCAGGTTTATGGCGACGATGCCGCCGAACTCCACGTCGTGCGCCTGCTAGAGCAGCAGGTGGGGCTTTACTTGCGCCCTCCGCACGGACAGGCGGGCGGGGACGAGAAGGCTGCCTGAAATGCGTCGTCAACCCGAATTAATGCGCGAGGCCCATCAGCATATGCCGCAAGGCGTCGCTGAGAACTACCGCTACTGGGGCGACGATAAAACCGTCTTTGTCAGTAGCGCAAAAGGTTGTCGGCTAACGGATTGCGATGGCAAGCAATACGTCGACTTCCGGTTGGGTTATGGCCCCATCATTCTTGGCTACCGCGATGAACGTGTCGATGCCGCTGTCGTCGAGCAAATCACGCAGCGCGGTACCTTGTCGGGGTTTGCTACCGAACTCGACACCGAGGTCGTGCAACAGGTCAAGGCACTGTGTCCGAATGTTCAAAAGATGCGGTTTGCGAACTCCGGCACCGAGGCGGTGATGGGGGCAG
Organism: uncultured Bifidobacterium sp.; assembly: GCA_964559785.1. Taxonomy (GTDB): domain Bacteria; phylum Pseudomonadota; class Gammaproteobacteria; order Burkholderiales; family Burkholderiaceae_D; genus Pernthalerella. Next base: position 840 of record CAZLJL010000333.1, on the reverse strand, counting down.
TTCGCACTGCGCGTGGCTTCACCGGACGTGATCGTGTTGCCATCGTCGAGGGGGCATTCCATGGTCTGTACGACGAGATGATGTGGAAGTCCGATATTGAAGCCTGGGATCCGGCGAGTGGCACACAGCCCGAAGTGATTCCCTTCGGCGCCGGTATTCCACGACGTGCGCGTGAATTGCTCGATCTGATTCAGATGAATGATGACGAGGGCTTGGAGCAGCTGTTTAAAGCGCGTGGCGAAGAACTAGCCTGTGTCATTCTCGAACCCATCATCGGCAATGCTGGCAGTATCTCTGCTACCCCGAAATGGCTGGCGCGACTACGCGAGCTGTGCACGCAATACGGCACCTTGCTGCTGATTGATGAAGTCAAGACCGGGTTTCGCGTTGCAGCCGGTGGTGCACAACAGCTGTATGGCATCTACGCTGATTTATCCACCTACGCCAAGGCGATGGGTAATGGTTACCCGGTGGCGGGATTCGGTGGTCGTGCGGATATCATGGATAAAGTCGGTTCCCATAGCGGTGGTGTGGTTCATGGCGGTACCTACACCGCGAACCTGATTGCGCTCTCTGGCGCGCACGCGACACTATCTATCCTCACGCACACCAATGCGTTGGCGACGATTGATTCGGTTGGCGAAAAAATCCAGGCCGCGCTTGGTCGTGTATTTACCGCTGCCGGTATTGCACATGCCTTCGCCGGACCCCCGGCAATGTTCGGTGTCCATTTCACCGAGACCGTGCCCACCAGTTACCGCGACTGGCGTAAAACTGATAGCCGACTTTACCGCGAGTTTGCCTGGAACCTGATTGATCGCGGCATCATGCTCGAGCCAG
>CAZLJL010000332.1:0-1994 GCA_964559785.1 uncultured Bifidobacterium sp. | reverse complement strand
AGGCACGATGCACCTCTGACGCAGTGACCAGTCCTTTGAGGCAAATGATGCCGGCGCGCTCCAACTGCTCGATCGAGGCGCGGGTAGCGAATTTGTAGACGACCAAGGCATTTATGCCGCCGATGTCGAGGAGTGAGCGTCTAACTTGGTCGAGCGATTTTTCGTTAATCGTGACAATGTCGAATACCACGACATCTGCCTGCTTCTCGCCCGTCGAAGCGTAATTCGTATCACTGCGATCAACGATCTCGATATCCTCGAAACGTAGCAAGTCGCGGCCCAGTCTCACACGAAGCGTATCGTCCAAAAACATCACGCGGCGCCTGAAGCGCGGTGGCGCCTTCGGCTCAGGCGCGACGCTACCGGAGGCATTCAACATTTGTTTGAGGCGGTCTATCGGCAGCTTCGCAACGCTGCTGACCGCATGGCCGCGCTCAGTGAGTTGCTTGACCAAAGAGACCTTCAGGATATCGACCTCTGAATACAAGCGTCGGCCCGTCTCTGTGCGCCCCGGCACGATCAGCTCATAACGCCGCTCCCAGACCCGCAAGGTTTCCGGATGCATGTGGGTGCGGCGTGCGACGACACCGATGCTGTACTGATGCTTACTGTCTGCGTCCATCTTGACCTCGGTCTCGGGGTGATGCCTTTGCAAAGAAACCGGAGTTCTGTTTGCAAAGATTTTGTTTATATTTATCAGCCAACGGATGTGATGGTAGCACCCTGCACAGGAATTTCTCAATAATTTCGGGGTCTATTTGATGAAATAGTTTGTTTTGAATAACATAAATTGCGGAATTGACCAGATTAATATAGCTATAATTGAAACAATATCGTCCTACTTACAAAGTAGTTTAGTTTTTGTTTAAATTAAAGATTGACATTATCTGTTCAGATGCTAAAGTGTGCTCAGTTGTTTTACTTATTCCCTACCCACTCTTACTTTGCTGGAGCACCCCATGGTCAAGAACCTCTTATTCGCAGCTGCACTCGCTTCGACCTCTTTCGCCGTTGCAGGCACTTCGCAGAACGCCGCGATCATCTCCGACAAGGATGAGGTCATCACCGTCGCGGTGGCCGACAATACCTGGGCAGTCGTTGCAACGAATAGCATCAAGGGCCTGACTAAACTGCGCGAGTTTCATGACATGGGCGATGCGGGCGTTCAGCAGATTGATTACGTCGTCAATTGCAGCAACCGCAAGCTGTCGATGGCGGACTTCAAAGTACTGACGGGTATGTCGGCACAGACCACCCCAACGACTGATCGTGGCGTTGCTGAGTTAAGCTTTTACCAGCCCGTCATTCAGCACGACATCAACATCGTTGAGAATGTATGCGGTGGCAAATTAGCGATGGGTAAAGCGTCTTCGGTCAACTAAGACCGGCATGCAAAACGCCGCCTGGCATACCGGCGGCGTTTTTTGTTTGTGGGGTGCCCGTTTAAGTGCGCGTGAAGGCAGCATACGGCTCGGGTTGTCTGCAACTCAGCCCGTGTGTGGCACGCTTACTGCTGGTGCTGATATTCAAGCAAGTGCGCCAAATCAACGAATTGAAGCGCGTTGATATGCGTACTTTCTAAGACGACGTTCGGCGCGACGCCCGCATCAAATGCCTCTTTCCAGCGCAGCGCACACAGACACCAGCGGTCTCCTGCAACCAGCCCCGGAAAGCGATATTCTGGGCGTGGCGTCGATAAATCATTACCGCGTTGGCGCGAAAACGTCAGAAACTCATCCGTCATCTCTGCGCAAATGATGTGCGAACCTCTGTCAGTGGCATCGGTATTACAGCAGCCGTCACGGAAGTAGCCCGTCATCGGCTCTGTGGAACAGACTTGCAGCGGCGTACCGAGTACATTGATGGCCATGACGCATTTTCCTTTATCGAGACATCACTATGAACAAACTGCTAAGACTCTGGTTATTGTTGCTATGTGTGACGGTTCCCAATTTTCTACTCGCACAAGAAAGTAGCTGGATCACCGATAAAAA
>CAZLJL010000331.1:0-1999 GCA_964559785.1 uncultured Bifidobacterium sp. | reverse complement strand
CCCCGCTCTACGCACTCGCCCGCCCGCTGCTTTTCTCGCTTGATCCCGAGTCAGCGCACGACGTCACTTTATCCACGCTGCGTGCTTGTGCACGGCTCGGACTCACACACTGGTTGCCAAAGCCCGCGCCTGATCCCCGCACCGTGATGGGCATACGCTTTCCCAACCCCGTTGGCTTGGCGGCAGGGCTGGATAAAGATGGGGCCTGTATCGATGGCTTGTCGGCACTCGGCTTCGGCTTCATTGAAATCGGCACCGTGACACCTCGCGCACAACCGGGAAATGCGAAACCACGCATGTTCCGTCTACCGCAAGCAAATGCGCTGATTAATCGCATGGGCTTCAACAACGGCGGCGTCGATGCCTTTGTCCGCAATGTACAAGCGTCACGTTTTTATCAGGACAAGCAAGGCGTACTGGGTTTGAATATCGGAAAAAATGCCGATACACCAATGGAAAGGGCAACCGACGACTATCTGCTCTGTTTGGAGAAGGTCTACCCCTTTGCCGACTACGTTACCGTCAATATCTCTTCGCCGAATACAAAAAATCTGCGTCAATTGCAGCAGGCTTCAGAGCTTGGTGCGCTGCTATCTGCACTGAAACAGGCACAGCGCGCATTGGCGGATCGCCATGGGCGCTACGTACCGATCGCGCTGAAGATTGCACCCGACCTCGACACTGAACAAATCACAACCATTGCTGATTCACTACTGCAGCACCAGATCGATGCAGTGATTGCGACCAACACCACCACCACCCGCGATGCGGTTCAGGGCTTGGCACATGCTGATGAAGCCGGCGGTCTATCAGGAGCGCCAGTGTTAACACTATCGAATCGCGTGATTAGCGAATTACGCGCGCAGTTGGGCGATACGATACCGATCATTGGCGTCGGTGGAATCTTGAGTGGCGCGGATGCCAAAGCCAAAGCCGTAGCTGGCGCGAGTCTGGTGCAGCTATATACCGGCCTGATCTACCGTGGCCCTGCCCTGGTCAGCGAATGCGCACAGGCATTGAACTCGGCCACCATAAAACAATAACTTGGTAATAACGGAGACAAGCATGGACAAGACAAGACTCGGAGAGAGCGATCTGCATGTATCAAAAATCTGCCTCGGCACCATGACCTTCGGCGAGCAGAATACCGAGGCCGAGGCGCACCAGCAACTCGACTATTCGCTGGAGCGCGGCATCAATTTCATTGACACCGCAGAGATGTATCCCGTGATGCCGCGTGCCGAAACTCAAGGCACGACTGAGCGCTTCATTGGTAGCTGGTTAAAGCAGGCAGGGAATCGTCAGAAGGTCGTGCTGGCGACCAAGATCGCAGGGCCTTCGACCATGGCGAGCTGGATACGCAACGGCCAGAATAATTTTGATCGAAAAAATATTCGCGCCGCTGTCGAAGATAGCCTGCGTCGACTGCAAACCGATTACATCGATCTCTACCAATTACATTGGCCCAGCCGCAATGCACCGATTTTTGGTCAACTGTTTTTTGACCCGCAGCGAGAGAGAGCACATATCCCGATCGAGGAAACACTGGCTGCGCTGAAGGAGATGATTGACGAAGGCAAAATTCGCCATATTGGTGTATCAAATGAAAGTGCATGGGGCGTTGCAAAATTTTGCAGCTTGTCACAACACGCAGGTTTGCCACGCATTGTCTCGATTCAGAATGCCTATCATCTCGCGAATCGACAGTTCGAGGGCGGCACAGATGAAGCCTGCTTCCGTGAAAATGTTGGCCTTCTCGCCTACAGCCCGCTCGCCTTTGGTCAACTAACAGGTAAGTACATCGCTGATCCAAAAGCGCATGGACGACTAACGATTTTCCCGCCGAACTGGAGCCCGCGCTATACACGTCCTCGCGTGATCGAAGCAACTCGCCGTTACATGCAAATCGCTGCGGATAATGGCATGAGCGTGACGCAACTCGCGCTGGCCTGGTGCTATAGCCGATCGTTCGTTGCCTCGACCATCATCGGTGCAACAA
>CAZLJL010000330.1:0-2000 GCA_964559785.1 uncultured Bifidobacterium sp. | reverse complement strand
ATCAACAGGGGGCACGACGCCTCCCCCTATTCTAAAGCCGAAGCCGAAGATTCCCCGAAAAATCACCTTTTGAGCGCTGGTAGCCGCCGTAACATCTTCAAGCCATCAGGGTCGACGATTTCTATGTACTTCTGATCTACCCGAATGAAGCCACAGCGTGCAAAGCCCGATAGCGTTCGACTGACGGTTTCCAAGGTCAGCCCAAGGTAACTACCGATGTCCTCGCGCGTCATACGAAGATGAAAAGACTTGTCAGAAAAACCCATACCGCGGAATTTCTGCGAAATCGATAGCAAAAACTTAGCGACACGGGCCTCAGCGGGCAGGGTACCCATCATGTAACCAACCTTCTGACCACTCACCAGTGCCTGACTCATCAATTCCATCAGGCGACGTCGGAATCCATGGGCTTTGCTACCGTTAGCGTTAAAGAATTCGATCGGCACCACAATCAATTCGATATCCGACAAAGCGACCAGCGTATTCTTGAACGCCTTCGACTCGATACCATCAAAACCGATCAGATCACCCTTCATCGGAAAGTCGAGGATTTTTTCGTTACCGTATTTATCAATCCAAGAGGTCTTCAGGAAACCTGCGTACACGATAAAGATCGCATCACAACGATCACCACCCGTGTACACACGCGCACCGGAACGCGATTTGATGTGCTGGAAGCGGTAGGCATCGGTACTCAGGGAATCATCGGCTTCGATACGGAGTATTTGATAGACCTGCTCTACATTCGACCATAGCCGTGGAAAGTTATCTGCCATTCGAGAATAGCGACCGATCTCGGCAATACCTCGATGTTCAACCACCTCATTGCTTGACTTTTGCAGTATTTGCATGGAGCTCCCCTTCACCTGAATAACCGCATCCCAGCGGAACGATGCAGGCGATACTAGAGCAAATCTTTTGGTAAATTTTTTTGAACGCGTTCTTTGGTGCGGTCGCTCAAGGCGCGTAAACAAGCATCAACTTTGTTGTTCATCGAGAGCATCATTACTGATATCAATCGATGGGCTTGACTGATCGTGCGCAGTCATCAGATCAAGCAGCGACGGCAAGAATCACGTTTGACGGATCTATCCGGCAATAGACACGCATCGTTTTTCTTAGCTGCATATCATCCACCACGGCATTATTGGCAGTCACAATGAGTCGACTGCCCGCATCAATCACCATGTGTAGCTCGGTGCTTTGTTCGCCACGAATCAGCACGTCGACCATACCTTCGAATTGATTGATACGTTGAGCAGTCGATGGTTCAGTCAGCGTAAGCTCGATGGCAGACGCTTTGATCAGCGCAAAAACTTTTGCACCAATCTCAAGCTGCAGCTCACGACAGCTTTCATGCGTGATGGATGCGACAAGCTTCAGCTTGTCATTCACCATCAGTGCGATCTCATCATTGACCGGTCCTTGCAGCATAGACACGATGATGGCGCCAAGTTGATTGCGTGCGCTCGTCTTCATCGCGATATCAGTGAGTAGCGCGTAATCCGCTTCAAGACCATTGGCGAGCCGGTTCAGCCGCTGCACAAAACGCGCATGCTCTGCACTGATCAGATCGAAATTCTTGAGCAGCTGTTTGCCACGCTCAGTCAGACAGGTGCGCCCGCCGCCTTTGCCTCCGGCGTGTCGTTCCAGCAGACGATCGCCCGTCAGCTGTGTCATTTGCTCGATCGTGTCCCATGCACCTTTATAGCTATAGCCCGCGATCTTGGCGGCTTTGGTGAGGTTTTCGGTGAGCCCGATCTGGCGCAGCAACTCGATGCGCTTTCTGTTGGCCAGCGCGTCTTCCCCTATGCGCAAGCTCAACTCGGCGTCTACGCTGAATGGCAGGGAATTCGGGCGATTGGTTGTCATTTAAGTAATTTCTGGGGCGCTAGCCTCAGCAAAAAACGCAGCGAATGCGGAAGCTTATGGGATAGCCAATGGGAAGTGACGAAGGAATCTACCCGATTTGACAAGCAAAATAAAGTTCAATAAACTTC
>CAZLJL010000329.1:956-2037 GCA_964559785.1 uncultured Bifidobacterium sp. | reverse complement strand
GGGCGGCTGTTTCCTGATCGGTCCGGAGCGTGAAGTGTGCGCCGTCAAACAAGCGATAGCTGCGGATCGTGCCTTGTTCGACTTGGCGTACCCGAAGCGCTAGCTGGTTACCCAACCGTGCTGGATCGCTTAGTCCTTCTCCCCGATTAATGGCTCGAAGAATAACGGTCACCTCTTCAGCGCTTTTTGCACCAGGTAGCTCAATAGCAGCAAGGAAGGGATCGATACTCCCGTAGGGCAGCATCTCTTTCCATCCTGCATCTCTACGCTCGAAGAAGTGCCGGCGACGCATGTGGGAGAGATAATTCCTGTGCTTTACGATTAGCCGTGCGCGATTCTTCGAAGAATAATCACGGGGTAGATTGCGGAACAGCGCATCAACCAATTTATCGTCATACGCATCTCGATCGGCAAACGAAAAGCGGCTCATCGCCTTTGTTTTTGGATTGAGGAAGCCCAATTCCCGATCCAGATCGGGGTTGCTCGGCGATATCAATCTCCCGCAGCAGTGAGATCAAACGGTCATTTGAGCCTTCGCCACCGCCTAGCCAGGAGTTGAAATAAAAGCCATCCAGAATGCGGTTCTGATTGTATTCACCGCCGCTTTGGTAAAGCTGATGGATTCCTTCGCAATCTCGGGTGCCCACCAGCATGAAAGCCAAAGCCGAACGCAGGTCTCGCATCGTGATATGCAAGCGGCCACGCAGATGAGTAATGGTGTAGAGCATGTTTAGCGGCTCAATATCATAGGGGCCAGCTACCGGATCCTGAAAGGTCCGTGCATTGTGGTATGCGTAGCATTTCCCCTTGAGATCGCACTGTTCGCAAGCCTGCCAATATTCTTGCTGGGCCATACGGGTAACCAGGCGTTCCAGAATAGAGGGCTGATCGACTTCAGGCTCAGCAACCACCGACCGCAAATTGAGGTTGATTACGGCAATGCCGCTTTCAGGGGCAGCTCCTGACAAGCCCTGCTGGATCTGCTTGGCGAGCAGCGGAAACTCGTCCTCGTGCTCCAGGAAAAAGTCGACCAGGCGGCCCTCGTTGATGGCAATTAGACGAGTCTGATTCTCGGGCCAGC
>CAZLJL010000329.1:0-946 GCA_964559785.1 uncultured Bifidobacterium sp. | reverse complement strand
CTTACCAACAAAGGGAGCAAAGAACTTCTGGAGCACCGCATCATTGCGTTCATCGCCTTCATCCTGACTGCCGTCATAGTTGCTTTGGTAGGTGTGCCCCTTGATCTGGAAAACTGCACCGTTCGCGCCGCGCTGTAGCTGTGCGCCCTTGCTCTCGGCAAACGCCTCAAATTGCTGAATGAACGCTGTCTTCCCGTCACCGGCGTTACCGCTGATGATCACCAACCGAAACTCACCCGTGAGCAGCGCGGGCTTGAGCTTCTCATCCAGATAGGTCGGCACATAGGTGGCCTTGCCAACCTCGTCTAGACCACGCGTGCCGGCATTGGATACCTGGCTCTGGCTGTAGAGGGTCAGCAGATGCGTGACAAAGGGGTTGGAATTTGGCTGCGTCGGCTCGAAGTCCAACTTCGCCATCACCTTGGGGCCGGCGCCGATTTCGCCCGTGGTGCTACCTGAGCGATAGCGCTTGACCTCGGTCAATGCCGTCAATAATTCTTCCGCCGTGGCGAAACGATCCTTTCGTTCCGGGGCAATCATCTTCGTAAGCACATTGATCAGCGACGTGCTCAGGTCGGCACAACCCTTGAACTGCTTTGGATCCTTGGGCTGGCCCTTGATCGGCGGCGTCGGCTCATCGAAGGGATATTTTCCGGTCAGACATTCGTAAAACGAGATGCCCAGGGCATAAATGTCGCGATCGATGCGATCCGATGCGCCCGGCTCGGAAGCGTAGTCATAATCCGGTGGCGAATAACGCTTTGTCCCGCCACCGCCTTGAACCTCGTCGCTTTCAGTGACCGCAACATTAAAGTCAATGATGCGAACGCCCAAATCGGTCCAGAGGAGGTTAGAAGGCTTGACGTCCTGGTGGTAAACACCATGCTTATGCAGGTGAACTAGACCCTCTGCAGATTCCCGTAGGATCCGCATCGAATCCTCGAGT
>CAZLJL010000328.1:0-2039 GCA_964559785.1 uncultured Bifidobacterium sp. | reverse complement strand
CGAAAGTCATTGATGAGCAAATGCGCACACTCGGTGCGATTCCGCAGGTGATGTCGTTTTCTGAAATGGTGCAAGCGCTACAGACGGGTGTGGTTGATGGCGCGGAGAACCCGCCGCTGAATTTCTACTCGCAGAAGGTATATGAAGCGCAGAAGCATTTAACTGTCACCAACCATGGCTATATTGGCTACGCGGTCATTACCAATAAAAAATTCTGGGATGGCTTGCCGGCAGGTATACGCACGACGCTTGAGGGCGCGCTGGCAGAGGCCACCAAAATGAACGACAACGCTATCGAGCGCGAGAGCGCTGCGGCGATGGAGGCGATCCAAAAAACTGGCCGCACGACGATTTACCGGCCGAGCGTCGAGGAGTTGGCGCAGTGGCGGCAGGCCTTGCTGCCGGTACACAAGAAAATGGAAGAGCGAGTCGGCAAGACCTTGCTGGCGAGGGTACAGAAAGAAGCGGGTGTCAAATCGCCCTGATGTGGAGTCTTGGATCTCGCTATTGATCAGCGATCCATTTCAGAACTCATCTGAACGCGCCTCCGGGCGCGTTTTTCTTTGGCAAACGATATTTACAATGATAGGATTTCGTTAAATCAGTGTAGCTATTTCAATTTCCGAAACCTGGGCCATGAGATTTTCTTTCTTATTTTTTCTTCTGGTGTTTTTGCAAAATCCTGCCGCAGCAGAGTGGATTAAGCTTTCTGAAACAAAGCGCGGCAAGCAGTTTTTTATTGAATCCAATGAGATAACTGTTCAGGGCGACCAGAGAATTGTCATTGAGCTAATCGACAATAAACGACCCGACCGAGATGGTGATAGGTCCGTTCGTGTTGTCCGTGATTATGATTGCAAAGCGAAGCGTTACCGGGTGATAACCGCCGCTTACTATAAAAGCCCGATGGCAGAGGGCGAGCCGTCGATGTCAGTAGACGGCACGATGGGCTGGACCGAGATTGATCCGAACACCCCAGCACACGCGATTTTGGATCATGTCTGCGCTATTAAGTAATCGGTAGTGTCCAAACACTATCCGGGTAGCGGTATCGCGCCATAGGGGCTCTGTGGCCGCCCCGCGATATGCCGCGCGGGGTTCATACATGCCGGTGCTATTTGTCGCCTTGCCTGACGCACTCCAGCGTCTTGTGCCAAAACTTCAGCCCGGAGCCGCCATATTCTTCGGGCAGCATCAGCATGCTGAGGTGTACTGCCTCAAGTTCTTTCATGCGGTGAAAATTCATTAAGCCGCGACGGTCCATCTCTTTATAGGCGACGCAGTTTGCGCCAATCTCGCCGAGGTTTGGGTCTTGCGCATGGGCGCACTCGTGGAAGTACACAAAATCCCAAATCGCTGGAGCACCTTTGGCATTTCTTTTATGCGCCTCGGCGTCGATAATGATGGTCGGCCAACCGCTCGCATCAAGCCGCATGACCGCGACTGCTCGACCGAGCTCGGGATTTCTATCTTCGGGTTTGCGGTAGGAATTCCATATTTCGGTTGCGACCCCGGTCTTGCCGCCATGAGAAAACTCGCACTGAACCTGGTCGCCGTTTGAGAGCGGGAATGCGTAGACGGCGCGCTGCGAGGCGAGTAGTGCACCCATTAACAGCAATGCCTGAAGGACTGTTTTTATTGCGCTCATGGTATCTCGCTGTTTGGTAAATATTTTGCGAGGTTCGGGATATATTCCGAAGTCATTAACTGCCCGCCTTATCTTAATCGCTCAGCGTAGTACGGACTTATAAATGAAAAGAGCCTACCATAATCGGTAGGCTCTTTCGTAGCGAGTTAACTGCTACTCGCTTATTTACCCAGCTTGAATACCATCACAGTACCGCCTTGGGGAACCATGGTGACCTGAGCGTCGAGTGCATCGATACCTGACTGCATACGTTGCGCATCGATACCCCAGCCTGCTTGTACTGCAATGTACTGCTCACCATCGATTTCAAACGATGATGGCACTGCAGTGACGCCGGAAGGCATGTTGTACTGCCACAGAACCTTACCGGTTTTTGCGTCGAACGCGCGGA
>CAZLJL010000327.1:0-2039 GCA_964559785.1 uncultured Bifidobacterium sp. | reverse complement strand
GTACTCACCGTGTCGGCCGGCTCCCCGCCACCGCCCGGCTTTATCACCAACCCAGCAGCAGGCACCCCGGTCAGCGTGGACTGAGATGGCAGCACTGTCGATCTCTCTGCGCGAACAGCTAAGGGAAGGCCGGCGGGCAATTGTCGACGAGTACCTGCGAGACCGCCGCCCAGAGCGGCTGCTGAAGCACATCGCGCGCAATGCCGACCAAGTCCTGACCCAAGCTTGGCAAGCGTTTGAGATGCCATCCACAGCAACGCTGGTCGCTGTCGGCGGCTATGGCCGCGGCGAGCTTTTCCCCCACTCCGATATTGATTTACTGATTCTTCTGCCAGCAGCACCTGATGCGGCACTGCGCGAGAAACTCGAACAACTGGTCCAACTGTTCTGGGACCTCGGACTGGAAATCGGGCACAGCATCCGCACAGTCGACGAGTGCATGACCGAATCCGAGGCCGACATCACCGTACAAACCAGCCTACTGGAAGCACGCCGCATCACGGGCTCGCGGCAACTCTTCATCTCACTGCAGCAGCGCCATGCGCAAGCGATGGATGCACGTGCTTTTTTTCAGGACAAAGTACTCGAGCTGCGGCAGCGTCATGTGAAGTACGAGAATACGCCGTACAGCTTGGAGCCGAATTGCAAAGAAAGTCCCGGTGGCCTGCGTGATCTACAAGTGATTCTCTGGGTGTCAAAAGCCGCTGGCCTGGGACGCTCATGGCGCGAGCTTGCAGACAGCCAGATCATCACGCGCACCGAGGCGCGCCAACTGGCAGAAAAAGAACGCGCCTTCAAAGATATTCGTATCCGCCTACACCTGCACGCCGGACGCCGCGAAGACCGCTTGGTATTCGATGTGCAAGGACCGATTGCGGACACTTTTGGCTTCACAGCCAGCGCTGATAGGCGCGCCAGTGAGGTGCTGATGCAGCGCTATTACTGGGCGGCCAAGGCAGTCACCCAGCTGAACACCATCTTGCTGCAAAATATCGAGTCGCGCTTGTTCCCGCAACCAATCGCCTCACGACCCGTGAATGAACGGTTCAATGAGGTGAATGGCATGATCGATATCGCGCACGATGATGTGTTCGAGCAAACGCCCTCTGCAATGCTGGAGATCTTCTTGCTGCTGCAGCGGTATGGAGAATTGAAAGGCATGACGGCGCGAACCCAGCGCGCACTGTGGCACGCTCGCTTTCGTATCGATGCCAAGTTTCGCCGCGACCCGAAAAACCGCGATCTATTCCTGCAAATACTGCAATCACCGAAAGGCATTACCCACGCGCTGCGTGGCATGAACCAGCTATCGATTCTGGGGCGCTATCTGCCTAACTTCCGTCGCATCATCGGTCAGATGCAGCATGATCTATTTCATGTGTACACGGTCGATCAGCATATCTTGATGGTGGTGCGCAATGTACGGCGTTTTGCAATCCCCGAGCATTCGCATGAGTACCCGTTCTGTAGCCAACTGATCGCGAACTTTGCGCAGCCTTGGCTGCTGTATATCGCCGCGCTGTTTCACGATATCGCCAAGGGACGCGGTGGTGATCATTCTGTACTTGGCAAAACCGATGCCCGTCGGTTTTGTCGTGATCATGGTTTGTCAAAAGAAGACACGGAGCTAGTCACTTTCCTGGTGGAGCAGCATCTACTGATGTCGCAGGTCGCGCAAAAGCAAGACCTATCCGATCCGGAAGTGATTCGCGCCTTCGTCAAAACCATCAAAACCGAGCGCCGTCTGACCGCGCTCTACCTGCTAACGGTGGCAGATATTCGCGGCACCAGCCCAAAGGTTTGGAATGCCTGGAAAGGAAAGTTGCTCGAGGACTTGTATCGTATGAGTCTGCGCGTGCTTGGCGGCGAAGCACCCTCAACAGACCGCGTGCTGCAGAACCGTCAACAAGAGGCCCGCGCAATGCTTCGGCTGCATGGCCTGCCAGACGAGATTCACGACAAGTTATGGAAACGACTAGATGTCGGCTATTTTCTGCGCCACGATGCCGCAGAAATTGCCTGGCATACGCGTGTCTTGC
>CAZLJL010000326.1:0-2045 GCA_964559785.1 uncultured Bifidobacterium sp. | reverse complement strand
CTAAGAGTGCGCCATGCTTGATTTCTTCCGCACCCATCAACGGCTGATGCAGTTTTTGCTGCTGCTGATCATTCTTCCTTCGTTTGCCTTTTTTGGCTTGCAAAGTTACACCAGCATGGGTGACCGTGAAAACGTGGTCGCTGAAGTAGCTGGTCAGAAGATTTCACAGAAAGAGTGGGATGCTGCGCAAGCGCGCCAGCTAGAGCGTTTCAAACAAATGTTTGGTGACCAGTTCAATCCGGCCATGTTCGATACACCTGACGCCAAAATGGGTGCGCTAGAAAACCTGGTTGCGCAAAAAGCCTTGGTCAAAGACGTCGCCGACAAGCACCTCACTGCCTCCGACGACATGGTGCGCCAGACCATTCTCAGCATCCCCGGCTTGACCGATGCTGATGGTAAGTTCAGTAAAGAACGTTATCAGCAATTGCTGGGGGCGCAGGGCTTGAACCCTGAAAAATTCGAAGCTACGCTGCGCCACGACTTGGCGATGCAGCAAGTGAATGCCGCCGTTCAGGGAAGTGCTTTTGCGCCAAGCGCAATTGCTTTGCGTATTTCCTCGCTCAACCAGCAAAAACGCGAGGTGCAAGAGCTAAGCGTCGATGCAAAAGATTTCCGCGCACAGGTGAAAATCACCGATGCGATGGTGCAGGAGTTCTACGATCGCTTCCCGGCTCAATTTCAAATTCCGGAATCCTTGAAAGCAGAGTTCGTCGTGCTATCCGCGCCGATGGTGGAAAATCAAATTGTGGTCAGTGATGAGCAGATCAAAAAGTTTTACGAGCAGAATCAGGCACGCTACAAGGCCGATGAGCAGCGGCGTGCCAGCCATATTCTGATCAAGGCCGGTAAGGAGATCTCGGCCACTGAAAAAGGCTCAGCCAAGGCCAAAGCGGAGAAACTGCTCGCCACGTTGAAGAAGACCCCAGGGGATTTTGCCAAGCTGGCGAAAGAGAATTCTGATGACCCCGGTTCAGCCGAGCGTGGTGGTGATCTGGACTTCTTCGGTAAAGGGATGATGGTCAAGCCATTTGAAGATGCCGCTTTCCAGCTGAAAGAAGGCGAGATCAGCGGCATCGTCGAATCTGATTTCGGCTTTCACATCATTAAACTCACTGCGATCAAACCTGCAGCGACGCGCGCACTAGCTGAGGTGAAGTCGAATATCGAGGATGAAATCCGTCGCACCGAGGCGAGTAAAAAAATCGCTGCGATGATCGAGACTTTCAACAATATGGTTTACGAGCAGCCCGACAGCCTGAAGCCTGTTGCCGATAAGCTTGGGCTGAAGATCGAGACTGCCGCGGGTCTGACCCGTCAGCCCAATCCTGCGTTGCCCAAGCAGGCGGCGTACAACCAGCCTAAATTCCTGGCGGCGATTTTTGCCGATGACGCCATCAAGGGTAAGCACAACACCGAAGCGATTGAGGTCGGCTCGGGCATTTATATTTCCGGCCGGGTGGTTGATTACAAACCGGTCGCTAAGATACCGCTGGCTGATGTCAAGAAACCCATCGAAGAGCGTGTGTCGGCAATCGAGGCAGAGAAGCTTGCTCAAGCCGCTGGCGAGAAGCGTCTGGCAGAGTTGAAGTCAGGTGGCAGCGCAGAATTCGGTGCGGCCAAGCAGATTTCGCGCGCTAACTTTAACGGCTTACCAGCGCCAGCGGTGACGGCCATCATGAAGGCGGATCCGACCAAGTTACCTGCTTATGTCGGCGTATCGGTGCCTGGTAAGGGGTACAGCATCTATCGCATCAATGCGATCGATGAAAAGCCCGCGGATGAGGAAGCGATTAAGTCAGAAAAGCAGCAAGTGGGAGAATTCATCGCTGCCCAGGAGATGGCGGGCTATCTTGGCGTGATTCGGAAAAGGGCAAAAGCAGAAATTCTCAAGACCACGCCTGAGCCTAAGGCAGTGACAGCGCCGAAGCAGTAATCGCTTAGTCGTGATCAACTGGATCCCGGCCTGCGCCGGGATGACGTGTTTGAAGTCTGTGTCCCTACTTGGGAGAAACCGAAATTCGGGATGATCCTAACTCTCCGAT
>CAZLJL010000325.1:0-2048 GCA_964559785.1 uncultured Bifidobacterium sp. | reverse complement strand
CGCGTCCCGATGGTGTGCGAAAAGTGATTCATGATGTATAGCTCCAGCAAAAAATTATCCCGGATATTATCCAGATAGCGGCGGCATCAGTACGAATATTCGCTTCAAAGTGATGCATCTGAAGGATACTTTGAAACGTTATTGAAATAATCTGTCCCGACTCGGTGCGGCGCGCACTTGTTTGGCGAATATTACAAGCTGATTATCCTCAATTTACTGGCTTGTTATTTGCTATGAAGTCAATTACTCTTTGGCGTACGATTTTCCGATTTTACAATCTTTAGTTTAACTATTTAATCAGGAACCCGCATGGAACAGCCTCCTAATTTACAAGAAATGGACGATGCCGCCATCTTGAAAAAGATGGGCTACGAACAAGAGCTACATCGACATATGAGCGCTTTTTCGAACTTCGCGATCTCGTTTTCAATTATCTGCATACTCGCCGGCGGCATCACCGCTTTCCCGCAAGCGCTTGGCGCTGGAGGCGGTATCTCGATTGGTATCGGATGGCCGCTCGGGGCGCTGTTCGCGGGTATTGTCGCGCTCTCCATGGCGCAGATCTCCTCCTCTTTCCCGACAGCTGGTGGTCTTTATCACTGGAGCTCGATTCTAGGTGGCCGCGCCTATGGCTGGATCACCGCGTGGTTCAATCTTCTGGGTCTGATTTTTGTCGTCGCCTCTGTGAATATGGGCGTTTACGATGTTTTTTTCAAAACATCGATTGCGCCAATGCTTGGAATTGATCCGGCATCGCTTGGTTACGCTGAGCAGGTTGGCTTTCTGGCGGTGATGACCGCAATACAGGCCGTGCTCATCTTCCGATTCGCCAAGCTAACCACTCTGCTGACGGATTTCTCTGGCTATCTGATTTTGGTTCTCTCAGTCATTCTGACGGTATCCTTGCTAATCTATTCTCCGGTACCGCTAGACTTCAACAAACTGTTCACCTTTACCAATTTCACCGGTAAAGAAGGCAGTCCATGGCCTGAGTATGGTGGGTTCCTGATGCCATTTTTGTCCGGCTTACTGCTCACGATTTACACCATCACTGGCTTTGATGCTTCAGCACATACGTCTGAGGAGACACGCAACGCTGCCGCCGTCGTACCACGCGGGATTATCACTTCGGTGTTGTACTCGGGCATTTTTGGCTTTATCGTAATTTGCACATTCGTACTCGTGATGCCTGACCTGGAAGCCGGCGTAAAAATGGGCATGGGGTACTTTGAGGCTTTGCTTTCCTCGTTACCGGCCGGTTTGCGATCAGGATTATCCATCGGTATTTTCTTGGCAAATTTCCTTTGTGGACTCGCTTGCCTGACCTCTTGCTCGAGGATGATGTACGCCTTCGCCCGCGACGGCGGACTACCTGCCTCGGATACGCTGCGCAAAGTACATCCGACACTGAACACGCCTGTCGCAGCCACCTGGGTATCCGCTGTACTTGCCGTCGTCGTGACCTTGTATGGTGACGGCTTTGTCGTGCTGTCCACTGGCTGCGCTGTTTTCCTTTACATCTCGTATGTCATGCCGACGGCAGCAGGCATCCTTGCAGAGGGCAAGACCTGGACTCAAAAAGGTCCTTTCGATCTGGGCCGTCTATCCAAACCAATCGCAGTGCTCGCGGTACTCGGTGGAGCGCTGCTGGTGTTTGTGGGTATGCAGCCGCCAAACGAGAAGGTTTTGTACCTGACTATTGCAATGATTGCCGGGATGATCGCGTTCTGGTTTCTATTTGGCGAGTCCAAACGCTTCAAAGGCCCGCCAAATATCCAGTAATCAGGTCTCGCTTATCAGTTAGGATAAAAAGCATGGCCATCAGCGACTTGAGTGCTCGCTGATGGCCGACCAGTCAATAGACTGCCCGCCCATTGCCCGGAGGTCCGCAGACCACGATCTCCAGTTGGCCAGAAATACCTAGGCCTGCCTAATTACTGCGCGCACTCGCATCATAGTTTCACCATAACGTGGCGCGCTACTGTGTAGTCTTCTAGCGCATACATCGACATATCCTTGCCATAGCCAGAAGCTTTCAAGCCTCCGTG
>CAZLJL010000324.1:0-2057 GCA_964559785.1 uncultured Bifidobacterium sp. | reverse complement strand
TGTCGCGCGATACGCCCAGTGTTTCAGCGGCCGAGTACAAATACAAACCATGGCCACCTTCGTCCTGTACTTTGGCGATCAGAATCGCCTTGCGCTTCAGACTCGGAGCGCGCGAGATCCAATTACCCTCGGGTAGCATGCCAACGATTTCACTATGGGCATGTTGGCTGATCTGCCGAATAAGCGTTTTACGGTACGCCTCGGGCATCCAGTCTTGGGGCTCGATACGGCCGTCATCGGCAATCTTCTGCTCGAAGGCGGCAACCTTCTCGGCCTCGTCGACGCTGATTACCGGTACCGGCTTAGGGCCATTGGTTTTGCCTTGGCCATCACCGACGCTGAAGGATTGGGTATACATACAGCCTCCTGTTTACTGAATCTTGCGCTCGTCAATCACGCGCTTTGCTTTGCCAATCAGGGTGCGCGGAATTGTGTCGACATCCAGCAGCGTCACCGCCACGCTGATGCCCACGCTGGTTTTAATCCGCTGAGTCAGTGCCTGCACGACGGCATCACGCTCGCTGCCGGTAAGCGTACCTGCATGACGCTGCAGCTCGCAGCGCACTTCCAGATTGTCCAAGGGTCCTTCGCGTGTGAGCACCAATTGGTAGGTGCCGCCTAAACGCGTATCGAGCAGGATCTGCTCTTCAATTTGGGTCGGGAATACATTCACACCCCGGATGATCAGCATGTCATCCGAGCGTCCGGTGATCTTGCCGATACGTCGAAATGAACGCGCAGTGGGGGGTAGCAAGCGAGTGAGGTCGCGTGTACGGAATCGAATCACCGGGAAGGCTTCTTTGGTGAGTGAGGTGAACACCAGTTCACCCTCTTGACCGTCTTCGAGTACCTCACCGGTTACGGGATCGATAATCTCGGGATAAAAATGATCTTCCCAGATCACCGGGCCATCTTTGGTCTCTACGCATTCGCTCGCGACCCCAGGGCCGATCACCTCAGTTAGACCGTAGATATCTACCGCATCAATACCGAGGCGACGTTCGATCTCGGTACGCATGCCTTCGCCCCAGGGCTCGGCACCAAAAATCCCGACTCTTAGCGAGATCTCGTCTGCAGCAATACCGAGTCGTTCGAATGCTTCTGCAATCACCAGCGCGTAGGAGGGCGTGACCATGATGCAGTCAGGACGAAAATCAATAATCTGCTGCACCTGCTTCTCGGTTTGTCCACCCGACATGGGCACCACACAACAACCCGCTTGCTCAATGCCGTAATGCGCGCCCAAGCCACCGGTAAACATGCCATAGCCATACGCGTTATGCACCATGTCACCAGCACGCACACCCGCGGCACGTAGTGAGCGTGCGACGACCTGCGCCCAATTCACTAAATCTTGTTTTGTGTAGCCCGCCACCACAGGTTTGCCGGTGGTGCCGGATGAGGCATGTAACCGCGCGAGCTGCTCACGCGGTACGGCAAATAAACCAAATGGGTAGTGATCGCGCAGATCGGTCTTGGTCATGAAGGGAAACTTCGCCAGATCCGACAAGGTTTTCATGTCATCGGGATGCACGCCGACCGCAAGGCATTTGTCGCGAAATGCGTTGACATTGTCGTAGGTGTGACGCAGCGTCCACTGCAGGCGTTGCAGTTGCAAGGTAGCGATCTCGTCACGGCTGGCGCGCTCGATCGGTTCGAGATTGTCAGGGGAGTGCACCATTGCCATGACAGAGCCCATAGCTCACAAATAAACTTCTCATAGAAACCCTGACGAAATTTGATTCCGTCATTCGGGCGAAGCCCGGAATCCAGCAAGCCATTAACGCTTCCTTACGCATGATCCGGCCCGCTAATGACTTCGCCACCAATGCGATGGCTCTTACCCCGAAACAGCGCAATTAATTTACCTTCAGCTGTACGCACCGTCACGTCGTACACACCTGTGCGGCCGCTGGCTGAACGTTCAGTCGCTTCGGCCTGCAGTACTTCACCTTCCTTGGCCGGCGCAATGAAATCTACATGGCAAGCCGAGGCGACTGTTGTTTGGTTGTAGCTATTGCAGGCGTAGGCAAACGCGGTATCCGCCAGCGTAAAAA
>CAZLJL010000323.1:0-2062 GCA_964559785.1 uncultured Bifidobacterium sp. | reverse complement strand
GCAATACCCTGATTCCCGAGGGGCAGAGCAGCAACACCACCATCCTGCAAATGGGTGACGGTGTCTTGATCCAAGACCTGCCTTTCTCGATTCAGCTAGAGCAATTCATCGTCGATTTCTATTCGACGGGTATGCCGAAGCTGTTCGCCAGTAATGTCATCGTGACCGATAAAGAGACTGGTAATAATTTCCGCGCCACGATTAAAGTGAACGAGCCGTTGATCTACAAAGGCCTCGCTGTATACCAGTCGAGCTTTGAAGATGGCGGTAGCCGCTTGAAGCTGGCTGGTTATCCTATGGCCGGATCTAGTCATGTGCAATTCCCGGTCGAGGGGCAAGTCGGGAAAGCGTCGCGCCTCGCTGGTAATGATGGTGATTACACCATTGAGTGGTCGGGCTTCCGTCCGTTCAACGTCGAGAATATGGCCGGCGATCCACGTGCGGTAAAGCAGCCCAAGGGCTTCAACGAAAATCTCGAGAAGCACTTAGGGGCAGCCGCCAATCGCGAGCGTGGCAAGGACCTTCGTAATGTGGGCCCGAGTGTGCAGTACAAACTGCGCGATAAAACGGGTCAGGCACGCGAGTTCAGTAATTACATGATGCCGGTAACCATCGACGGTGAAGAGGTATTTCTTGCCGGTGTGCGCGATAACCCCTCGGAGGGATTCCGTTATCTCCGTATTCCCGCAGATGCCAACGGCAAGGTTGACGAATGGATGCGCTTACGTGCGGCGATCTCGGATCCTGCCTTGCGTGAAAAGGCAGCCAAGCGTTACGGTGCGAATGTGCCTTTGGGGGCGAATAGCTCGCCGCAAATGCGCGAGCAGCTCCAGCTATCGGCATTGCGCGGATTGAATGTATTTGCCGGTGACGCAGAATCATCGGGCTATATCGCTGTCGCGCGATTTATCGACAAAGTCCCTAAAGAGCAGCAAGAAAGAACCGTGGATATCTTCATGAAAATCCTGAACGGCGCCCTGTGGGAACTATGGCAAGTCGCGCGCGATAAAGATGGTTTACCGGCCGCGGTACCCGACCCGAAAAACGCACGCTTCCTACAGCGCTCGACCGATGCGCTTGCGGATTCCTTTTTCTATGGCGCACCGGTGTATTTGCAATTACGCGGCTTTGACGAAGTGAAGGCCTCGGTGTTTCAGGTCACCCGATCCCCTGGTAAGAATGTGGTTTATTTAGGCTGCTTGCTTCTGGTACTTGGCGTGTTCGCGATGCTTTATATTCGCGAGCGTCGTCTGTGGGTATGGCTGCGGCCAGACGCCGATGGTGGTGTGCGCACGCTGATGGCAATGAGCACGCAGCGACGCAGTCTGGACTTCGATAAAGAATTCGATCAGATGAAGGCGCGCCTGCCAACGGTGTAAGGCGCTGAATTACCCGGCACGTCTGAGCGCACTCAACTATACTTCGCAGCGCAAAGCGGTACCGCAGGATCTACGGAGATAAACGATGGAGCTCACTGAAAATACAACCTACGCAGAGAGCAGCAGCCTGTTCAAAGGCCGCAGCTGGTTCGACTGGCTGTTTGCCGCGCTATTGCTCGTGGGAGCGCTATTTGCGTTGAACCGCTACGGCGAGTTCATGGATATCTACGAGAAGGCGATCTTGCTGGCGGCAGTGCCAACTTTCGCCGGCCTGGGCTGGTACTGGAAATCTTCGCGCACGCTGATGTTGCTCATTGCCGCGACATCGTTGTACGGCATTTATCTGTACGCCGGCAATTTGGACGCTGCGCAAAACCGGTTTTTCCTGAAGTACATGCTTTCTAGTCAATCCGCTATTTTGTGGATGAGCACCTTGTTCTTTCTGTCGACCCTGTTCTACTGGGGCGGTTTGATAGCGCGCTCAAGCTTTGGTGGCTCGGTTGGCAGCAAGCTGTGCTGGGCGGCGATTCTGCTTGGTTTCACCGGCATGATGGTGCGTTGGTATGAGTCGTATCTCCTCGGTTCAGACATTGGACATATTCCAGTGTCCAATCTGTACGAAGTGTTCATTCTGTTCTGCCTGATCACCGCCTTGTTTCTGGTGTTCTATGAGCAGAAGTATG
>CAZLJL010000322.1:0-2071 GCA_964559785.1 uncultured Bifidobacterium sp. | reverse complement strand
AAGGGTGGCGAATCGCCTAAGACATCGATCGACTTCATCAAAAATCGCGGCAAAGATCCAATGGGAAGCTGATAGGTATAGTCGAGCAATGATTCTATGTCGGCTCTTACCCTCACCTTTGGCATGGACCGTTGAAATAAATCGACGAGTCTATGGTCACACTCGATAGTCAGGCTTTCCAAGATTGAATCCGGCAGCAAGGGAATAAGTGAGGCGAAGCGAATTTCATCACCCACGCCCTGCTCCCGCCAGATCATCAGCCGTTCATTTGGGCCAAGGGTCTGACCATTCCAAATTGGCGCAGAAAATTGTCGTTGTGGTCTACGCGCCAGCAATGAGGGAATCGCCGAGGAGAATCCCTTTTCATACAGTTCCCATCCCTCGTGAATCTGACCACAAGTCAAGTACTCGATGCCGAGTTGGAAATCCAGGATATCTAGCTGTCGCTGATTCTTGTTCTGTACTTGATGTTTTGCCGACTCTAAATGCTTTATGGCAAGCTGAGTCTGGCCCATGCGCGATGCTAGCTGGGCAAGATTGAATCTTGCCTCAACCGACTTACCGTCTAAGAGTAGGCAGGTTTCAAAGGCATGCTGTGCCTCGTCAAACATACCTTGGTCGACAAGGGCTGATCCCAGGTTATTGAAAGCTAATGCTGAGTCGGGATATTTCTGGACTGCACGAAGACAATTCTTTAATTGCAAATCGTGCTCACCTAGCTCTTGGTAGACCTCAGCCAAATTATTCATGGCAGGAAGATAATCCGGGTTTAGTTCTAATGCATACTCAAGAGCGCTCTTGGCTTCAACCATCTTTTTTTGTCTTGAGAGGCATAAACCCAGATTAGTCCAAGGCTCAGGGTTATTGGGCACGGATGTCGTCCATCGTGCGAAGACCTTCTCGGCGAGATCATATCTACCCCGTGGCACCAGGTATGCACCAAGTTGTGCAAGATCATCCAGCTCACACTCGTCACTGACTAGCAAGTGGCCAAGTACCTCGGCGGCTGAGTCGGCATCACGGACTAGGATGCTGTTTATCAAGTCTGGGGGAATTGCCATAATGCTTCCTCTAGATCGGTCAACAGCAGGATTATCGCCTGACTTGTCCCTTTAAAAAATTTGGACGAAAAAAAACCGGGGTATTTCTACCCCGGCTAGTTTTTCTGGAACGCTGCTGATTATCTGAGCAGAGCCAGAACGCCTTGCGGTTGCTGGTTCGCCTGAGCGAGCATCGCGGTTGCAGCTTGTTGGATGATCTGCTGCTTCGCCAGCTCCGTCGTTTCGCTCGCGTAGTCTGTATCCAAGATACGGCTACGTGATGCTGACATGTTCTGCAAGCCTTCCGACAGGTTGTTGACGATCACATCCAACCGGTTATTCAACGCACCCGACAACGCTTGGGCAGCTGATACCTGGTTGATTGCAGCATCCAGCGCTCTCAATGCATCACTAGCACCTTGTTGGGTCGTGATATCGATTTCAGAAACTTTGTCGCCAACTGCACCACCAAAAGTGCCACGACGGAAACCAAGTTTCTCGAAGTTCTCTACACCCTCAAAGCCGCTCTCGACCGTAAATGCTTCATCGGACTCGAGCTGTACAGTTGAGTAGAAGGTAACCATGGAAGCTGTACCAACACCGACATCAGTCAGACCGAGATTTGCAGCCGAGCCAGATGATGCTGCGATTGCAATATTTCGACCATCTTCAGCGCGCAGCTCCAGGGCTGTTCCATAAACCCTTGCAACCACACCAGTTTGACCCGAAACCTCGTTGAATGAGTCAACGACATTTTGTATGTCTGAGGTATCTGCCAACGTGATAGATACACCATTCAGCGTTATCGCCGTCGAACTACTTCCAGTAAAGCTTGTCCCACGGAGAACGTTCGCTTGTGCGGTAGCAGTTACGCCAGTTCTTTCTGTTTGCTTGTTAATTGCAGCTGCGATCGCAATCGCACTGGCGGAACGCTGGCTACCGTTACTCGTGGTGTTGGTTGCATCGCTAAACTGGTATGAGAAAACATCATCAGTTTGAACTGCGCCACCAATCGCAATACCGTTGATAAC
>CAZLJL010000321.1:0-2092 GCA_964559785.1 uncultured Bifidobacterium sp. | reverse complement strand
ATGGAGGTTGAGATTTTGCGGCAGTCACGCGGCATCTGGAAGTTTCAAGCAAAAGCCATGGTGGATCAGCAGCTTGCGGTGGAGGCAGAGCTGATGTGTACCATGCGCAGCATCAGCGAGCCAGAACCGGTAACGTCTGCATGACTATCATCCATCCCAGCGCACTGGTCGACCCAGCGGCCGAACTCGACACTAGCGTCGAGATCGGCGCATACAGCGTTATTGGGCCTCAGGTAAAGATCGGTGCTCGCACCAAGGTCGGCCCGCATGTAGTGATCGATGGCGACACCACCATTGGCTGTGACAATGTCTTCTACCAGTTCTCGTCGATTGGCGCTGCGCCACAAGACAAGAAATACGCTGGGGAGCCAACGCGCCTGGTGATTGGCGATCGGAACATGGTTCGCGAATTCTGCACCTTCAATCGCGGCACGGCACAGGATGCCGGCGTCACCCGCCTTGGTAACGACAACTGGATCATGGCGTATGTGCACTTGGCGCATGACTGCCAGGTAGGCAACCACACAATTTTCGCCAATAACGCTCAGCTGGCCGGTCATGTGCAAGTGGGTGACTGGGCGATTCTGGGTGGTCATTCCGGTGTTCATCAGTTCTGCAAGATCGGCGCGCATGCGATGCTGGGCATGTTTACTAGCCTGACGCAAGACGTACCCCCGTTTGTGATCTTGAGTGGTAACCCGGCAGCGGCCCACGGCGTGAATGTCGAGGGATTGCGTCGACGTGGCTTTTCGCGCGAAGAGATTGATGCTATCCGCAACGCCTACCGAATTATTTACAAATCTAGCCTCACGCTGGACGAGGCAAAGGCAGCACTCGCCAATGAAGAGCAAGCACAACCGGCGGTATCTGCGCACCTGAAAAGCATGCGCGAATTTCTGGAGAGCGTCACGCGTGGCATTGTCCGCTGAACTGACGCTGGCGCTAGTCGCTGGTGAGGCCTCTGGCGATCTGCTCGCTAGTCGCATGCTGTCGGGGCTGCGACCCATGCTGCCCGACGTGCGCTTGCATGGTATCGGCGGTCCCGCAATGGCTGAATACGGCTTTGTATCAGACTACCCCATGGAAAAGCTGGCGGTACGTGGCTTGTTCGAGGTGCTGTCACACTACCGTGAATTGAAAGCGCTGCGCGACGAGTTACGCGAGCGTTTACTGGTCGAGCGTCCGGGAGTGTTTGTGGGTATTGATGCTCCCGACTTCAATCTCGATCTGGAGATACAGCTCAAGCAGGCCGGTATCCCCACGCTGCATTTTGTCAGCCCTTCGGTGTGGGCTTGGCGTCGTGGCCGCATCAAAAAAATTGCGCGTGCGGTGTCGCACATGTTGGTGATTTTCCCGTTTGAGGAGGCGATCTATAACAAAGCCGGGATCCCCGTCACGTATGTTGGTCATCCGCTGGCCGAAATGATCCCGATGGATCCTGACCAGGATGCAGCGCGCGATGCCTTGGGTATTGCACGTGATGCGCGTGTGGTGACCATACTCCCCGGTAGCAGACTATCCGAGCTGAAGTACAACACGCGCGCATTTCTTGAAACTGCTGCGATGCTGAAAAAGCGTGACCCCAAAGTACAGTTTCTGATGCCGATGGCCGGCGACACACAGCGCGCTTTTATCGAGCAACTGATAACGCCTGATCTGAAATCGCTACCGCTGCAGATCATGACGGGCGGTTCGCATGATGCGATTGCCGCTTGCGATGCGGCCTTGGTCGCTAGTGGTACGGCAACGCTGGAAGTGGCCTTGTTCAAGAAGCCGATGGTGATCAGCTACCGAATGAATCCTGCGAGTTGGCAGGTACTACGATTGATGGCCTATCAGCCCTGGGTGGGACTGCCTAACATCATGGCACGCGAATTTCTAGTGCCCGAGTTGTTGCAAGACAGGGCAACGCCCGCAGGTTTATCGTCTGCATTATGGGCGCAACTGTCGAACGATCAAAACCGTCAGCGTCTGCGCAGACGCTTTGTCGATTTGCACCATGACCTGATGCGGAACACCGCCTCGCAAAGTGCGCACGCGGTGATGGAGCTGCTCTCGCAGCACGGTCGTCTCTGATTGCGCCTTTGAAAGC
>CAZLJL010000320.1:0-2099 GCA_964559785.1 uncultured Bifidobacterium sp. | reverse complement strand
CTGCGCAAGCGCTACCTGAAAGAGCATGAGCGTAAACGGGCTTCTCGCGAGGAAGCGGCGTAAAAGCTTTTACATCGTTGCTGGTATGGATGGGGCGCCTCGCTGTCGTGTACTTTCTTCGACGCCCCTAAGCTAGCGCACGTTACGCAATGCTTCTTTTGTGAAACGCTAGTTTTCCTGGCGATTACCCTGCGAGGTGCCTGCGGATATCGCCTCGCATTTCTCCTCAGGGTGATTAGCTAGCCGATAGAATTCTGCATGTTCCGTTCGTAACCCATACATTGAACACCAGAGCAAGCCTCCCACCGCGCCGTGTTTCGGTCGCGCCGATGATGGACTGGACCGACCGGCACTGTCGGTATTTCCATCGCCAGATCACGCGTCATACCTGGCTTTACACCGAGATGGTTACTACCGGTTCGGTAATCTATGGCGATGCAGCGCGTCAGCTTGACTTCAATCGGGAAGAGCAGCCGGTAGCACTGCAGTTGGGTGGTAGCGAGCCGGGTGATCTTGCCAAGTGCGCCAAGCTCGGGCAGCAATGGGGCTATGACGAAATCAATCTGAATTGCGGCTGCCCATCCGAGCGAGTCGTGCGAGGTGCGTTTGGTGCTTGCTTAATGGCGGAGCCTAAACTAGTCGCGGATTGCGTCAAGGCGATGTGCGATGCTGCGGATATTGACGTCAGCGTCAAGCATCGGATCGGTCTTGATGATGTGTCGTCGTATGCGTTTGTGCGCGACTTTGTTGGTACCGTTGCCGAGGCTGGCTGCAAGATCTTTATAGTCCACGCGCGTAACGCAATCCTGAAAGGGCTATCGCCAAAAGAGAATCGAGAAATTCCGCCCTTGAAGTACGATTTTGTCTACCAGCTAAAGCGAGACTTTCCCGAGCTTGAGATCATCATCAATGGTGGTATTCGCACGGTAGAAGACATCGACGAGCATCTCAAGCATCTCGACGGCGTGATGGTTGGTCGTGAGGCTTACCATAATCCTTGGCTGCTATCTGCATTTGATGAACGCTACTATGGCGACGTGCCTCAGCCGAAATCTCGGCTACAAGTGGTCGAGGCAATGCTGCCTTACATCGAGGCTCAGGTGGCGACCGGTGGTCCACGCATGAACTCCATCGTTCGGCATATGCTCGGTTTGATGAGTGGTCTTCGCGGCGCACGTCTGTTTCGTCAGCAGATGTCCGATGCGAAAGTCTTGGCCTGCGGCGATGCAAACTTGCTGTTACAAGCAGCGCTCGCTTTACCGTCTGCTGCCTAAGACCGTCATTCAGCACGAACTACCCTCTGCTCAGCGAAAAATCCTGGATCCCGGCCTCCGCCGGGATGACGATGGAGATGTCAGTAGCAAGTGAATCGCCATGCAGCCTGCGTCGGGGTGACATTGGCGAGATCAGTAACAAGTAAATCGCCATGCAGTCTGCGTCGGGATGACGATGGCGAGGTCAGTAGCAAGAGAATTGCCATGCAGCCTGCGTCGGGATAGCAATGGTGAGGCTAGCGGAACTATTGATGCCCGCCAAATCCACGCGAGGATTCGGCATTTGTGTACTCCAAGCGATTAAGCCATGACAGCAAGGAGACCTTCCCATGAGCACGATTCAAATCGACAAAGCTAGAACGATCTCGAACCGGGGTACGACTTTATCGGAGTTGAACTTCAAGCGACCACTGTTATCTTCAATTCGCTGGAGTGCAGTGATTGCTGGTGTTGCGGTGGGTATATCAGTACAGCTACTTCTCACACTACTCGGTATTGCCAGCGGTTTGTCGATGACGAGCGTGCAGGAAGGTGAAGTTCCCGGGGCAGGAACCTTGATCTGGGCTGGGATTGCATTGCTTCTGTCAGGATTTATCGGTGCCTATGTTACGGGCTATATGTGCGGACTGAAGCGTAGAACTGATGGCATGTTGCACGGGGTGGTGGCCTGGGCGGTGACTACCCTATTGTTTGTGATGTTGGCGACGTCAGCGGGCGGTTCTCTGCTGTCCGGGGTGTTTTCCGGGGTTGGGTCGACCTCGAATGCGATTGCACAAGGCGGTGCAGCTGGCGTCCTACGTGCATTGATTAGTAATGAGATTGCCA
>CAZLJL010000319.1:0-2102 GCA_964559785.1 uncultured Bifidobacterium sp. | reverse complement strand
CTGACCGTGCCGCTGGCCGAGGTCAATGAGGAGGTCGAGAAGCGCCTCAAGGTGCGCGCGCGTAGCGCAAAGTTCCCGGGCTTCCGGCCGGGCAAGGCCCCGCTGAAGATGGTGGCGGCGCAATTTGGTGCCATCGTCGAGAGCGAAGTGCTGAACGACAAGGTAGGCCGCGCGTTCGGTACCGTGACCGCCGAAAACAACCTGCGCGTAGCGGGTTTTCCGCGCATCGAGCCAAAAGCCGATGAGCAGGTCGACGGCGCGCTGGTGTTTCAAGCCACCTTCGAGGTTTACCCCGAGGTGAAACTGGGTGATCTGTCAGGCATCGAAGTGGAGAAGAGCATCGCGCAAGTGACGGACGCCGAGATCGATAAAACCATCGATATTCTGCGCCGCCAACGCGTGCACTTTCACACCAAAGGCGAAGCAGGCGAGCATGGCGATGGTGGCCCTGATGCGTCTGCACAAAATGGCGATCGCGTGACGATTGATTTCGTCGGCCGGATTGATGGCGTTGAGTTCAGCGGCGGCAAGGGAGAGAACTTCCCCTTCCTGCTCGGCGAAGGTCAGATGCTCAAAGAATTCGAAGACGCCGTGGTTGGCCTGAAGCAGGGCGAGTCCAAAACTTTCCCGCTCAGCTTCCCTGAGGATTACCACGGCAAGGAAGTTGCGGGCAAGAAGGCAGAATTCACCATCACGCTGAAAAAAGTCGAATGGGCCCACATGCCTGACGTCGATAGCCATTTCGCGGAAAGCCTCGGCGTGCCCGGCGGTGACATGCAAAAAATGCGCGATGATATTCGCGCCAACCTTGAGCGCGAAGTCGGTAGCCGCGTCAAGGCAAAAACCAAAACCAGCGTGCTGGATGCGCTGGCCAAGGTGGTTGAACTGGACGTGCCAAAGGCCTTGCTGGAGCAAGATGCCGAGCGGCTCGCCGAGTTCATGCGTCAAGATATGCGCCAGCGTGGCATGCAGGTGCAGGATTTGCCTATCTCGCCAGATATGTTCACCGATCAAGCTGACCGTCGCGTGCGCATCGGCCTAATCATGTCAGAGCTGGTGAAGGCCAATACCCTGCAAGCTACCGGTGAGCAGGTACGTGCATGGATAGAAGACTTCGCCAAAGCCTACGAAAATCCGGAGCAGGTTGTGAAGCACTACCTGAGCGACCGCAACCGTCTGGCGGACGTCGAGGCGATGGTGCTTGAAGAGAATGTGGTCAACTATGTGCTGTCGAAGGCGAAGGTCACTGAGAAACAGGTCCCGTTCGATGAACTGATGAACGGCTGATCGAACAACCTCCCATTACAGGAAACACCATGACAGATTTTCATCGCAAGTCCGCCCTCGATACTGACATGCTCGGCATGGTGCCGATGGTGATCGAGCAGAGCGGCCGCGGCGAGCGTGCCTACGATATCTACTCGCGCTTGTTGAAAGAGCGGGTGATTTTTCTGGTTGGGCCGGTGAATGATCACACTGCCAATCTGGTCGTGGCCCAGTTATTGTTCCTGGAGAGCGAGAACCCGGACAAAGATATCTCCTTGTACATCAACTCGCCAGGTGGCTCGGTATCGGCCGGTTTGGCCATTTACGACACCATGCAGTTCATTAAACCGGATGTATCGACGCTCTGCACGGGTCTGGCTGCCTCGATGGGTGCTTTCCTGCTGGCAGCCGGTGCCAAGGACAAGCGCTTCTCCCTCCCCAACTCCCGCATCATGATTCACCAGCCACTTGGTGGAGCATCTGGTCAGGCCGCAGACATCGAGATTCAGGCGCGCGAAATCCTCTACCTGCGCGAGCGGCTGAACGCGATCTTGGCGGAAAAAACCGGCCAGAGCATCGATCAGATCGCCAAGGACACCGACCGAGACAACTTCATGTCGGCAGAGCAGGCGGTTGAATACGGCATGATTGACAAGGTCCTGACCCACCGAAGCTGACGGCGACCTACCGGTCAATGACCGGTAGTTTTTTCAGATAGACAACATTGTCATTTAGTCTAATCTAGGCTTGGCTCGGGTTACCCCATCTCGGGGTGACGGATTCCACTTTCACAGGTAAGATCCCCGCATATTCACGGTATTAGACAGCCATGTCCG
>CAZLJL010000318.1:0-2113 GCA_964559785.1 uncultured Bifidobacterium sp. | reverse complement strand
GAGTTCATGTACAGGCAAATCTTGCGCGAAGAGCCTGACTATATTGAGGTGACGTATTTATTGGGGTTGCTGGCTAATCAAACTGGTAGACCAGTAGAAGCTATTGAGAAAGTAACGCGTTATTTGCAAGTGCGTCCGGAGGATGCACAGGCGATATCTATCCTTGGCCTGTGTTACTACGATACGCAGGACTACGCTAATTGCGTGTCATTACTTGAACGATCCCTGGAGATGAATCCAGGCGTTGTTCACACGATGCAAAATCTCGCAAAAGCCCAGTTCCTGCTTGAGGACTATCTCGCAGCGCGCCGAACACACGAACGAGTACTTACCCTGCTGGGGCAAGATATCGACGCCATGATAGGTATTGCACTGTGCAATCGCGCACTTGGAGACTATGAGGCAGCACTAGGTATGCTGGAGCATGCCATCGTTTCCGAGCCTCGTCGTGCCGAGTCGCATTTCTTTTACGGCAATGTACTGCGTGATATAAAGGATTTTCAAAGCGCGATTGATGCGTACGGTACCGCCATCACGCTTAACCCGAACTACCTGGAGGCCTACGCCAACTGCGCAAACACGATGAAGGACCTCGGCATGATGACCGAGGCATTGGCCTTCTACGATAGCGCTCTCATGCTAGACCCAACGCATGCCGAGGCAAACTATAACCGTGCACTATTACTACTCAATAGTCTGAAACTTGAAGAGGGCTGGCCACTTTATGAGCGCAGATTGGATATCGGCAAAAGCGGACGTGCATTTCTGGGCGGCCCTCGGATAACAATCGCACCCGAATGGGATGGAAAAAGCGTACCCAAATCGCTCTTGGTCATGGGCGAGCAAGGTCTGGGCGATCAAATATTTTTTGCTGGCATGCTGCCTGATCTTGCACAACAAGTACCTGGTGCCACAATATGCATAGAGCCACGCTTGGTCCCATTATTCAAGCGTTCATTTCCAGCGCTTAATTTCATCAGCCCGAACCAGCTCAAAGATCAGCAGTTTGATGCACAGATATACCTTGGTAGCCTCGGCAAGCTATATCGACCAACGACAGAGTCGCTATCGAAAGTACAGTCGCCTTATCTATTCTCGGATACTAACCACAAGACCGAATTACGGAACAAGCTGAAGCATGACGAAAAGCTGATCTGCGGAATCTCCTGGATCAGCAAAAATGCTGACCACGGCAATGGTAAGAGTCTTAGCCTGAAATCACTACAGCCAGTCCTACAGCTACCCGGCTTTGATTTCATTGACTTACAGTACGGCGACACAACGGAAGAGCGCGCCGAATTGGAAAGAGATCATGGCGTAAAGCTGCGCCATATCGATGAAATCGATAACTACACTGACCTTGACAGTTTGGCGGCATTAATCGATGCCTGTGATCTGGTGATCACGGTATCGAATACCACCGCTCACCTGGCAGCCGCGCTAGGCAAGCCCGTCATTGTACTTTTACCGAATGTTGATTCTCTCTTTTGGTACTGGCATCGCGATTCCGGCACAACACCTTGGTACCCGAATGTTCGAATGTTCCGGCGATCTGATTCCGGACTTTGGGATGATGTCATCGACGCAGCGACACTGACGCTCCTCGGCATCCAGTAA
Organism: uncultured Bifidobacterium sp.; assembly: GCA_964559785.1. Taxonomy (GTDB): domain Bacteria; phylum Pseudomonadota; class Gammaproteobacteria; order Burkholderiales; family Burkholderiaceae_D; genus Pernthalerella. The sequence goes on along the minus strand of CAZLJL010000318.1, from coordinate 496 downwards.
GCACATGCTGACGGCAGTAAAGGCGCGACAGGCTGAACGTACTTCAGCCCTTGTGAAGCAAGGCTTGCAGCTAATTTTACAAGGGCGGTATGAAGAAGCACTGGAAGTCGAAGATAAAGCGATCGGACTGTCGCCACGCGATCCAAACGCTCACTCGTACCGGGGCAGCGCCCTATTTCAACTTGGCCGAATTAACGAAGCGCTTGCCAGTTACGACAAAGTTGTCAGGCTGGTGCCGAACGCGGCAGTGGCCCACTACAATCGCGCCAATGCTCTACAACGCTTGGGGCGTCACCAAGATGCCTTACTCAGCCTAAAAACATCCCTCAAGCTTCAGCCAAGCTACACCGATGCCTTGTCACTCGCCGGTATCGTGCTTCAGGCGACGGGTAACACGGAAGCGGCGCTACAGTCCTATGATGCTGCCCTGAAAATCAATCCGAATGCTGCGGATGCGCACTATAACAAGGGGTTAGCTCTCCTTACGATGGGTGAG
>CAZLJL010000317.1:0-2115 GCA_964559785.1 uncultured Bifidobacterium sp. | reverse complement strand
TGTGCGGTACCACTTTGCGAGATTTCAGCGCTACCGGCGGCGACTGCGCCACCCGTTGGCAACTGGTTGGCAGCAGGCTCGGAATGTGCCGAACCGGCGCAAACCGTCAACGCGGTTAGCGCGGCGAGACAGGTACGGATCAGCGATGTCGTCAGAAGACGCGGAAGCATCATCAATCAGAACGTTATCGATGCCGCTAGCCAAAAGCGATCAAGATGCTTGGTGCCATCTTGGTCGACGCTGTTGCCCGAGGAGTTGGGCAAGGGATTGGGGTTATCCCCAATACGACGGGACCACACCATACTCACCGTCAAGTTGCGCGGTAGATTGGCGATCATCGCAAGGCCACCACCACTGTAGCGAAGGATGTCGGGTGTTGGATTGCCTGGATAGGGATCGATGGTTTGTTGCACGCGCCCCTCGTCGCGGAACATTCGCAGCTCGATACCGTTGGAAAAACGCTTTCTTAGTTCAACCTGAAGCAACTGCCCCGAGCTGCCACCGCCCTCACTGGTGGGATATGCCCGAACGCCAGAAGCACCGCCAACAAAAAACTTTTCTGATGAGTCGAGATTGCGAGAGGCCTCTTGCGCACTCGCACTGGTGTAAAACATCCACCCATCTTGCATTGACTGACTACGTGAAACGCTCACATTAAGTTTTCGATACATACCCTCCATTCGCGTACTCCCGATATCAGTCAACCTGCTCTGCTCGTCATTGAATTCCAAGCGTCCCAGACTGGCACTTGCCGATACCTGATTGTTCGCGCCGCTGATGAGCCAGTTGTCGAGCCAGTTACCCATCATCGAAACTGCCCCGACTTGAGTCCCATAGCTACGCGACACGATCTGGTTTGAGAAGTTCTCGAACCATTTGGCGGTGTAGCTGCCGCTGACGTACAGGTTGCCTTGCTGGCTCCGAATCACCGGATAGGAGATATCCGCTGATGCGCTACTGGACTGACCATTGAGATTCGAGAGCACTTGGGGACCGTCGATCACCCGATAGTCAATGCGGCTGGCATTAAAGCCGGCGCGGACGCCGTCCAAGCCGATAGGCATAGAGAAACCCGCGCGCCCAAAACGCGTCCCCTCGGAATGCATCAGTGACAAGGTGAGTTGCTCACCTCGACCGGTCGGGCTATTCAGCGCAAGCTCCATTAACTCGCGCTGCTCACCCGTGCTGACGGAGCCGTGCTGATCGATGCCAAGACTGCCGGTCAGTACCGGCTTGTGCCGCGATTGCAGCACTACCTGCGTCTCGCCCTCGGACTGACCTTCAGCCAAACCTGCTTGAACCGAAGCACCTGGCAAGTCATTGAGCAGCAAGATGGTGCGATCCAGCACATTGGTGTTCACTGCTTTCTCGAGTTTCATCGCACGTTCAATGCGATCGAGAATCAGCTCGGAATTGATACGGCCATCGGATGTGGGATCCAGCTTCGCGCCGCCATAGCGTGCTTCAGCCACACGCAAGGTGATCACACCTTCATCAATCTCTTGACGCGGAATACTGACCGTCGCAAGAAATCCGCGATCGCGATACGCCAATGCGGCTAAAGCAGCTGCGTTTTGCAGATCTTCGAAATCAACCGGACGCCCGATATATGGCGCAACCGCGCGATTTAATGCGCTGTCGGAAAGCAGCGTATTGCCGACAAACCGGAACTTCGAGACCACCATGGTCTCGCCTTTGGCTTTTTTCTCCGCGGAGCCATCTGGCCCGGATTTAGGTTCAATTTTTGGAAGTATTGGGGTCGTAAGCGATCGCTCGACCTCGTTGCGAAGGGTGCCACCAACACCCAGTTCCGCCTCGGTTAGGGGGGGATTTTGTGCATGCGTTGAGGGCACGAAACCACCTGAAAATGCGACCCCAAAGAGCGCAATTTGCAGTCCCGATTTCAGTGCCTTCAAGGCGGCTGGTAACCCAGCGCACCGTGTTTGGTCGGACACCCGACTCGTCATCTCACCAATCCCCTGAAAAGCGTTGAAATTCCTATGTTTTTGTCGGAATTTCTGAGCCGGAATTTAGCCAGAAGACATCTTTTTTAACCTACGAAATCCTACAAAATTTGCCTAAAAAATAGGCAATTAATGGGTGAAAAATCAGGTC
>CAZLJL010000316.1:0-2117 GCA_964559785.1 uncultured Bifidobacterium sp. | reverse complement strand
CTCCTTAAAGTGAGTAGTAGCGCCGATTCGTCCTTGAACTAGTACGGCTCCTCGTTTTTCAAGGAAGTGAGTGCGAGATACGCTTCGCGTCTGTCACACCAACTTCCCCGACTGCCGTGTGACACTCTTGCGAGTGCCGCGCCACGGCGGGCGCTTGAAACCAACTCCGAATCAAGCCTTTTCGACTTGTCCGAACTCTAACTCCACCGGCGTTGCACGGCCAAAAATCGTCACCGACACACGCACACGTGATTTTTCATAATTCACTTCTTCGACGTTACCGTTGAAGTCAGTGAACGGACCATCCTTGATACGCACCAGCTCGCCGACTTCATACAGCACCTTCGGCCGCGGCTTCTCGACACCCTCCTGCATCTGATGCATGATTTTGTCGACTTCATGCGGCGGTATCGGTGTCGGCTTGTTGGATTTGCCGCCAATAAAACCTGTGACCTTGTTGGTGTTTTTCACCAAGTGCCAAGTGTCGTCGGTCATCTCCATCTCGACCAACACATAACCCGGAAAGAAGCGGCGCTCAGTAACGGCCTTTTGGCCATTCTTCATCTCGACGACTTCTTCGGTTGGCACCAAAATCTGGCCAAACTTATCCTGCATACCAGCGCGTGTGATGCGCTCGGTCAACGCGCGCTGCACACTTTTCTCCATACCCGAATAGGCATGGACAACATACCAGCGCTTGTTGCCGCTGGGCGTGGACACTGCGCTTGCGCTGTCTTGCGTGTTGTCAGTCATACTTATCTCCAGCCGAGGATCAGGCTGTAAAGCACGAACTCAAGCAGCTTGTCCGTGCCCCACAAGAAAATCGCCATCACTACGACGAATCCAAACACCACGCCCGTAATTTGGGTTGCTTCTTTGCGCGACGGCCAAACCACCTTCTTCGTTTCGCGAACTGATTCACGCGCGAAGCCAACGAAGTCGCGGCCCATCTGCGAGGTCCAAGCAAACACTACCGCCACCAACAAACCGCCCACCAAAGCGGCGGCGCGGATGAGACCGGACTGACCTGCCAGTGCATAGAATCCAACCACGCCCGCAGTAATGGCGATCGCAGCCAGCGCAAGCTTTGCTTTATCAGCTGACGTTGTGACGGTTTGGACGGATTGGTTAGACATCTGCTTTCGCTTTCGGTGTCATCCACCGGGATTAGATGGCAGGGGCGGAGGGCCTCGAACCCCCAACCTACGGTTTTGGAGACCGTCACTCTGCCAATTGAGCTACGCCCCTGCAGAAAAACGCTTCGCAATTACAAGCCTCGAGCGAGGATTGGCGCCTCGCTCAAAGCCAGACCTGTAATTACTCGATGATTTTCGCGACCACGCCGGCGCCAACGGTACGGCCACCTTCGCGGATCGCAAAGCGCAGACCCTCTTCCATCGCAATCGGGTTGATCAGCTTGACCGTGATCGACACGTTATCGCCAGGCATCACCATCTCCTTGCCCTCAGGCAGCTCGATCGCACCCGTCACATCCGTCGTACGGAAGTAAAACTGCGGACGGTAGTTGTTGAAGAACGGCGTATGACGACCACCCTCTTCCTTCGACAACACATAAATCTCACCCGTGAAGTGCTTGTGCGGCTTGATCGAACCCGGCTTGGCCAATACCTGACCACGCTCAACGTCTTCACGCTTGGTACCACGCAACAGCACGCCAACGTTGTCACCCGCCTGACCCTGATCCAGCAGCTTGCGGAACATCTCAACACCCGTGCACGTCGTCTTCTGCGTGTCGCGGATACCCACAATCTCGATTTCCTCGCCAACCTTGATGATGCCGCGCTCAACACGACCCGTCACCACCGTACCGCGACCCGAAATCGAGAACACGTCTTCAACCGGCATCAAGAACGCGCCGTCGATCGCACGCTCTGGCGTCGGAATGTAGCTGTCCAATGCATCGGCCAACTTCATGATCGCCGCTTCGCCCAAGTCGCCTTTGTCGCCTTCCAGGGCCAGCTTGGCTGAACCACGGATGATCGGCAGATCGTCGCCAGGGAATTCATACTTCGAGAGCAGCTCGCGCACTTCCATCTCGACCAGCTCCAGCAGCTCAGCGTCGTCGACCATGTCGCACTTGTTCAGGAACACGATGA
>CAZLJL010000315.1:0-2126 GCA_964559785.1 uncultured Bifidobacterium sp. | reverse complement strand
CGAGTTCACCCACTCAGCGGTGGCTGCATTTATCGCCAGCGGCATGGCCGATGTCGGCTTTGGTGTGCAAACAGCAGCAGAGCGATTCAAATTAGATTTCATACCGCTCGCGCGCGAACGCTACTTTTTAGCCGTCAACGCGGAATCACTCGATCAACCCGGCATGCGTCAGGTCATTGATGTGGTGCGCTCCGCGAGCTTCCGTGAAGCAGTGCATCAACTCGCTGGTTACGATGCGACTGACACTGGTGAGATCCTGACACTACCGCAAGCATTTAGCGCAGCACCGCGCAAGCAAGCTGCCTGACGTCGTTGAGAATTCCTCCCGCAGATATCACCGCAGTAATTCTGGCTGGTGGCCTAAGCCGCCGCATGGGTGGTGTGGATAAAGGCCTGCAGCTGATTCATGGGCAACCTATGGTGCAGCTGGTGCTGCATCGCCTGCAACCTCAAGTGGGTCAGGTGCTGATCAATGCAAATCGACATCTCGAAACATATCAACGCTTTGGTGTGCCGATCTGCAGCGATGCTATCAGCGGCTTTGTCGGACCCTTGGCGGGCATTCATGCGGCCCTGCTGCAGACAACGACGCCCTACCTAGTCAGCGCGCCTTGTGACTCACCGCTGCTACCAAAGGACTTGGTAACACGCTTGGCTTTGGCAATTAACCAGCACGACGCCGATGCAGCTGTGGCGGTGACTGGCGACCCCGATCAAGTTCAACGTCATCCGGTATTTTTATTACTGAAGTCTGACTTGCGTAGCTCGCTTGAACGCTATCTCGGCACTGGCGGGCGCAAGGTGGATGATTGGCTGGCTAGCTTGAAGTGCATTGATGTTCAGTTTGATGATGAGATGGCATTCACTAATGTGAATACACCCGAAGACATCGCTGCACTTCCGCCAGCGAACTAGTGTGTATTCGCCTCTTTTGGCTTGAAGTGCTTGTCACTGATCCGAAATTTTTGACGTCGATCACCCATCAGCAGGCGCAGCTCCTTGATCGAGAGTGCGCTTACCTCATGCATGCGAATTAACAGTGATGCCGTTACCGGTAATCGTCGATGTCGAATTTTGCTGATCACGGGCGGGGATACCTCAAGCGCACGCGATAACGCTGCATCGTTCTTCAAATTCAGTCGCTCGATCAGGGTGGCTAGCAAATGGTCTGGATCGTAGCGTTGCGCGGCTTGCGTGGTCTGTGGCTGCATGGCAGGTATGAGCAAAGGATGAGCACGCATTCTGACCTCACATACCCTCACCGCATTGTCCACTCACAACCGCTGCCGCGAGCACATCTGTGCAACGGCAACTATTAACGAATATCGTCGGGCAACGGCAAGGCAGTTTTATATTTCACCTGCTTGAGTGCAAAGCTGGATTTGATGTTCTTGATGCCCGGAATACGGGTTAGATTCTCGAGGATGAATTTCTCCAGTGCCTGCAAGTCCGGCACCACAATACGCAGCAAGTAATCCTCATCGCCCGTCATCAGGTACACCTCCATCACCTCATCAAAGTGACTCACTGCCTGCTCGAAACGTTCGAGCGCCTGCGCTTCCTGCTTCTCCAATGCCACGCGCACAAAGACATTCACTTTCAGTCCAAGCGCAAGCGGATCAACCAGCGCGACATAGCGCGAGATCACACCCTCGCTCTCAAGACGCTTGACGCGCGCGAGTGTCGGCGAGGGTGAGAGCTGAACATTACCGGCCAATTCAACGTTGGTCAGGCTGGCATCCTGCTGCAATTGCCTGAGGATACGAAGATCTGTGCTATCGATGTTTTGCATATTTTCATATCGCTAAAATATTTATTGTCGGCATTTTATGCTGTTTTCCGGCCGAACAGGCGCATTATCAGCAGCACATTTTGCAGCATCGTCGTTATGCTTTTGGCACTTAAAACACCTTTGCCAAGACAGCCATGGACATGAGCGCGCCCGAGCATTTACTACGACCGACCGACACGGATACCCAAGAGACCGCGGAGTGGGTCGAGGCGCTGACCTCGGTGATCGCCACGGCCGGCCCAGAGCGTGCGCGCTTCCTGTTATCGCAACTGGCCTCGTCGGCGCGAGCAGCAGGCTTGAATTGGCGTGACGCCCGCATCACGCCGTACATCAA
>CAZLJL010000314.1:0-2126 GCA_964559785.1 uncultured Bifidobacterium sp. | reverse complement strand
GCCGCTTCATGAAGCAGTCGACCAAGCGCGTCAGCTTCGACAGGCCAACAATTTTGCCCTTCGGCAGGTAGCCAATCGTTGCCTTACCAAAGAAGGGCGCAAGGTGATGCTCGCAGTGGCTATAGACCGGGATATTGCGCACCACAATCAACTCGTTGTAATGCTCGGCGCCATCCTCAAAGGCCTTCATCACGTCCATCGGGTTTTGTTTATACCCCGAGGTCCAATGCGCCCAGGCATTGACCACCCGCGCCGGCGTCTCGACGAGACCATTACGATCAGGGTCTTCCCCGATACTAATCAGGAAGCGCCGCCAGTCTTGCTCAGTAAATTTTTCGGTCATCACTCATTTCCCTTGCGATCGTTCGCCATCTTGGTCGAACATGTCATTATTGAACTGTCTAATTTGGTTGACATCGTAACCGAAATTCGTACCTAACAGCTTGGAATGTCCAAGGCCTTGCGGCTTTTGGCTTAAGTTATGCTCTAGCCCTATCTGCACCCTGCTTTGATTCGAACACTGGAGCCCGCAATGCCCTTGAAACACGTTATTGCAAGCCTTGTCTTTCTCATGTTGCCGCTGGGCGCGCTCTGTGCGCCATTTGCCTATGTACAAAACGAGAAATCGGGAACGGTGTCCGTGATTGATACCGCAACCGATGAGGTGATTGGTGAGATCAAGGCGGGAGACAAGCCGCGGGGTGCTGCGCTTTCAGCTGATGGGAAGTGGCTATATGTGAGCGACCAGCCGAACAATGTCTTGGTAAAGGTTGACACTGAGACCCGCGAGGCAGTCGGCAAAATTGAGCTGGGCGAATCGCCGGAGGGTGTCTCAAGTTCACCGGATGGGAAGTGGATCGCCGCGGCCTCGGAAATTAGTAATGCTGTGAATTTCATCGATGCGACGAGTGGCATAAAGATGTACGCCGTGAAGACACGCGGCAAGAACCCGGAACACGCTGTTTTCAGTCCGGACGGCAAATGGATGTTTGTATCGGCCGAAGATGCCGATACTGTCGACATCATCGATGTGAAGCGCCGTAAACAAGTGGCGTCCGTCAAGGTGGGCGATCGACCACGCGGGATTGCATTCCGGCCCGATAGCAAGGTCGCTTATGTTGCTTGCGAGATTGCCAGCACGGTTTATGCGATCGATGTTGAGAAGCGCAAGGTTATCAAACAAATAAAGGCCGGCAATTTTGCGAATGGTGTAGCCATGGCGCCCGATGGCAAGCGGGTCTTCATCTCGAACGGTAAAGATGCCACCGTGTCTGCGATCGACACCGCCAGCCATGAAGTGCTTGCCACCATTCCGGTCGGCAAACGCCCTTGGAATATGGCGATTACACCAGACGGCCGCAAGCTTTACGTGGCAAATGGCCGCTCGAATTCTGTGACGGTGATCGACGCGATTGAACTGAAAGCAATATCAGAAATACAAGTGGGTGAAATGCCATGGGGCGTAGTCATTCACTAACGTTTGTCCGCACCAGCGTCGAAAAAGTCACCGCGCGGTGCTCATTGCGATGCTTCGTTTTTCGAGGTTGGTTGTCGGTTTGATAGCGCCGCTTGACGAGCCTCAACAGCTTGAAAAATTTTCACTTGTAGCCCGTATTGAGCAAGACCTATAGTCCGAAGCCCACTAGCATTGCATAAGCGTTTTCAGAGGTATTGTGCAAACAGTATCAATGAAAGTTTTATCGCGTTAGCGGTCACAAACCGTGTTGTTTATAAAAACCAATCGGAGATTAAATTGGCCAAATCCAACGTTTTCGTAAAGAGCGCCCTGGCATCGGCACTGCTCATCGCCTTCTCGGCATCGAGCTTTGCAAATACAAAAGATGAGAACCTCGAAAAAATCTCGGGATTCAGAACATCGGGCACCGCAATCGACATCCCTACCGTTCCACAGAGCGGTGCTAACGTCGAGCAGTTGAAGGCGAACCTCAAAAAGATCAAGATGCCAGAAGGCTTCAAGATCGAACTGTACGCCGTTGTTCCTGACGCGCGTTACATGGCAGTTGCTCCATCGACCAACATGCTGTTCGTTGGCACACGTAAAACCACCGTGTGGGCAGTTACCGACCGTAACGGCGACAACGTCGCTGACGAAGTCAAGCCTTTCG
>CAZLJL010000313.1:0-2132 GCA_964559785.1 uncultured Bifidobacterium sp. | reverse complement strand
GCAACGTGGCGTGATGGCCGGATAGCGGCGCAACCACCAGTACCTTGGGCTGCTGAAGATTTTTCAGTTGTGGCGCATGCCGGTCTTTACGGAAATGCAGCAGCTTGCAGAATGGCTTCTCTAGCACCACGTCTTCAATGATGGCAGTGCGCACACCATTGACTTCGGTATGGTTGATGCCAAAAGCTGGCTTTTCGTACTCCTTGCCCAGCCTGAACATCAGCTCATAGCCGGCCGCGATACGCTGCGCAAACGGCGTGTGCGCGAATGGCGAAACCGGGTTGGTAAAGAGTTTCGATGACGCCTCGGCCCACTGCACAAGGGGGCTGAGCAACGTCTTATGCATTTCGTGCAGTTGGTAGAGCATGGTGACCCTCAATCAAAACGCTCGCATTGTGTCGCTGCCGCAGGATTTCTGCAATGCAGCAATGGCAACGCGTGCATGCGTAACCGCAAATTACCCAAGCACCGGAAGCGTTTTATTGAAGTACACGCTCTTGCAGGTTGGTTTGAATCGATTCGTACGCCACTCTTTCCGCAATGTAACACAGCTAAATTGCCCATCAGACAAAAAGCTTAAAAATTCAACAATATAGTGAATACGTACGTCGCCCAGAAAGCCTATTTTATAGGTCTTGGGCAGCAGTAATCCCATGATTACACCGCGGAAAAATAGGCGATTCAGTGACGATAGGGCTCGTGCGGCATCGCGCAAACCTGTAGAGTGTTTCCGCTCGACATGACGAGTCGTGATAATCTCCGCGCCCATGTCATTCCAGCTCATCCGCCGCCGATACCTCTCTGGCTTGCTGCTGCTGGCGCTGCTGCTGCAGACGCTGCTGCCGGCATTGGGTGGCGCAACGGCTGAGGCCTCCAGTCGCTGGATTGAGGTGTGCGCCAGCTCTGGCGTGAAGTGGGTGAAGCTTGACCAAGGCTCACCATCGCAACAACACACTGCGGCCGACCACTGTGTAATGTGCGCGGCCACCGGCGCGGCGCCGGAATTTGATGCTAAACGCTATCTAACGGCCCTTGCGGCCACTACCTATCTAGTCCCCAAGCGGGTTGACGCCTCAGGCGTTTTCCCCGGTCATGCGCAGCGCTCACGCGCGCCGCCAATCCTCTCCTGAAGCTAATGCTGGTTCGTACCCGGCCGCTCATGCGGCCGAGTAGCTATTGTTTCTGGAGAGTTTTATGCGCAAACCCATTGTTTGTGCGATCGTTGCCTCGTCCATGGCGAGTGCGGCGTTCGCTACGGAAGAAAACACCACTTTGGCACCCGTCACCGTCACTGGTACTCGGGAGCAGACCTTGTTATCCGAGACGCCTTCTGCGGTCGGAATCATTAGCCGCAAAGCAATCGAGCAGACTAGGCCCTCTCACCCACAGCAGTTACTTGGGCAGATCCCCGGGGTCGCGATTGGTGTGACCAATGGGGAGGGGCATACCACTGCGATTCGGCATGGTTTTACCACCAGCCCGCTGTATCTTTTTTTGGAAGATGGCATACCAATCCGTGCCACGGGTAACTTCAACCATAACGCGCTGTATGAGTTGAATATTCCTTCTGCAGGTGCTGTTGAAGTGGTTCGAGGCATCGGTAGTGCTCTCTATGGCTCGGATGCTATCGGCGGCACGATCAACGTACTTACTCGAACACCGCGAGAGAAGTCCGGTGCTGATTTATCCATCGAAGGTGGTAGCTTTGGTTGGGCAAGATTGCTAGCGGGTATTGATAGTGGACGCATCGGCCGCAGTGCCCTGCGCGCAGACTTGAACATCACGCACACAGATGGTTGGCGTGAGCGCACTGCCTACGACAGACAGAGCGCTAATCTACGATGGGACTATGAGCGGGACGATGCAACACTGATCAAAACAATCTTTGGCGCCACCCACATCGATCAGCAGACCGGTGCCAACTCACCCCTTCCGCTGAGCATGTATCTCAATAGCCCAACGACTAACTTACGCTCACCGGCGTATCGGATTGTCGATGCCGTGCGTTTATCAAGTGCCATTGAGCGCGATATCCAGGGCGCGGCCACCGCCTCTGGTGAGCAGGGCGCGGCCACCGCAAGTGGGTATCAGGGCGCGGCCACCGCAAGTGGGACACAGGGCGCGGCCACCGC
>CAZLJL010000312.1:0-2137 GCA_964559785.1 uncultured Bifidobacterium sp. | reverse complement strand
TACCGGCGCGCGCCAAATCCTCTGCAATCTCGCGTCCGCGGCTTTCACGCCCTCCACGTACCGAGGCCAGTCCGGCGCGCAGCGCGGGGTTATGCTCATCAACACCGAGACCCACGATGTGTACCGTCTTGCCCGACCAGGTGATTGATATCTCGACACCGGCAATAAATCTCAGCCCGACGGCGTCGGCCGCACGGCGCGCCTCTGCAATGCCGTCGAGTTCATCATGGTCGGTCAATGCCCACAGATCGACGCCGTTCGCTTTGGCGCGCTGCGCCAGCGCAGCAGGCGTGAGGGTGCCATCCGACACGATCGAGTGGCAGTGCAGATCTGCGTTTAGCATGGAGAAACTTGGGTGGGGTATGAGGCAATCAAGTGGTGATTGTACGCCCGACGCAGGATCGCCGTGCGCATGCGCTCAGTCGAGGAAATCCTCGATCAAACTTGCCAGCGCCTCGGGCTGATCATGGTGCAGCATGTGTCCTGCGTCTTTGATGAGTGCTGCGGTGACATCAGGAATGACCTGCATGCGCCGGTCGATCTCGGCACGTACATCGGCCTTCGGCCCCATCCACCGCCACACGTCGGTGTGTTCAGCCTCGACCCACAACACAGGTGCCGTAATTTGTTGCCAGCAGGCGAGTACCTCTTCGGTACGGTACAAGTTGGCGCTGACAATTTTGTGCCTAGGGTCGCCTTGCACATGCCACTCGCCGTCTGGATGCTGCGCAGCCCAATGCGGCGCCAGAAACGCTGCTCGCTCAGGCGTGAGCCTGGGATTGGTTTTGCTCAGCCTTTGGGCCACCGCGCCGCTGTCAGGGTAGCTGCGCATCTTCGGTGGCTCACGCAATTCGTCTAGCCACTGCGCATAGCGAGCGGGTGCCTGCGCCGGTTCGGCATTCGCGAGGCCAAAGCCTTCGAGATTGATCAGCCTGGATACCCGCTGTGGGCGGATACCTGCATACAGCGTGGCGACATTGCCGCCCATGCTGTGGCCCAGTAATCGAATCGACTCGTTCGGTGCGACTTGACCCAACAATGCGTCCAGATCCCCTAGATAGTCGGGAAACCAGTAGCAGTCTGCTTGCACTCTTTCGGACAGCCCAAAGCCACGCCAGTCCGGTGCAATCACGTGCCAGTCACGCTGCAGGCAGTCGACCACGAACTGAAACGAGGCGGAGACATCCATCCAACCGTGAAGCATGAATAGTTTGGGCGCACCCGCACTACCCCAGTGCCGAACATGCGTTCGAAGGCCGCGCAGGGAAAGAAACTCGGATCGGGAGGTTTTGAACGATGTCGTCATCAGATGGGGGATTATGAGGATTGCCAGTACTTGCGGCCAAGGCTAGCATCCCACCATCAAATTATAGGGGACACCGGATGCCGGCCACCGATCACTACGACGCGCTCTACCAATCCTTCCGGTGGATGATTCCAGAGAATTGCAATATCGCTCAGCTCTGCTGTGGGCGCTGGTCTGACGACCCTGAGCGTATCGCTATCGTGGTCGATGACCCGCTGAACGGTCATCGCGAAGTGAGCTATGCAGACTTGCAGCATGATGCTAACCGTCTTAGCCATGTGCTGCGCTCGCTGGGTGTTGAACGTGGTTCGCGCGTTGCGATTGTCATGCCGCAGCGACCCGAGGTCGCCGTTGCGCACATCAGTTGCCAGCAACTCGGGGCGATCGCGATGCCGCTATCGGTGCTGTTCGGACCGGAAGCCATCGAGTATCGACTGCAAGATAGTGAAGCCATGGTGGCAATCGTCGATCCCAGTGCGCTGACATCCATCGACGCCGCATTACCGCACTGCCCTTCGCTCAAGCATGTCATTGCGCTGGATACCGAGCGTGCTGATTTGATTAATTGGGATGGTGCATTAGCCGATTCTCCGGAGAGTTTTACGCCGGTTGCTACCAACGCCAACGACCCGGCAATCCTGATCTATACCAGTGGCACCACCGGCTCACCCAAGGGCGCACTAATTCCGCAGTCAGCACTGATCGGCAACCTGCCCGGGTTCGTCGCATCACAAAACTGGTTTCCGCAAGAAGGTGATGTGTTCTGGTCACCGGCCGACTGGGCATGGACCGGTGGCTTGATGGACGCACTGCTCCCCACCCTGTATTTTG
>CAZLJL010000311.1:0-2139 GCA_964559785.1 uncultured Bifidobacterium sp. | reverse complement strand
CGGGTTGCACTCGATCGCGTCGACCTCGGTAACAAAGCAGATCTAGTGCCGCAAGCCCTATCCGGTGGCGAGCAACAGCGTGTCTCGATCGCCCGTGCCATCGTCCACAAGCCGCGCATCATCCTCGCCGATGAGCCCACCGCTAATCTTGACCGCGATAGCGGACGACGCGTGATGGACATGCTGCAAGCCTTTCATACCGCAGGCGTCACTTGCATCATTGCCACCCATGATGAGCGCTTGCTGCACAACGCAGATCGTGTAGTTCAGCTTGAACGTGGGCGCATCATTGCCATGCATGATTCCGCCAGTGAGGTGGGCGCATGAACTGGCTGCGTGAACACTGGCGCGCATTGCTATCCGCATGGGCACGTATCCGGATCGCGCCAGGGGGTTTTGCCTTCAATGTGGTGGTGATTGCCTTGGCACTGGTGCTGCCGCTCACCGGTCTGACCGTACTGGAGAACTTGCGCCCCGTCGCGCGCGATCTCGCGGTGGAGCCCGAGCTGAGTGTGTTTATCTCGACCGATGTGGCGCGCAGCCGTGCGCAAGCCATCGCGGGTGATATTCGCCAGCAAGCGCAGCAACTGGCAGTGCCCATACGACTGGAGTTCATCGATCGGGATCAAGCGCTGGCCTCCATGAAGGCGCACTCGGGTCTGCGTGACGTCGTCACCGCGCTCGGCAGTAACCCACTACCGGACGCCTATGTGGTGCGCGTGGTCGGTGGCGCTGAGACCGTTTCTCCGGCGCGCATCAGCAAGCTAGCCGATGCATTGGGTGGGATTAGCGGCGTTGACACCGTGCAGCTTGATTCGGTGTGGGTGAAGCGACTGGCCGCATTGGTCAATCTGGCCAGCGTGGCGCTATGGCTGCTCGCCTTCACGCTATGCGGCGTGGTGCTGGCGGTGGTGTTCAACACCATACGTCTGCAGGCCTTCACGCAAATGGAAGAAATCAGCGTTACCCGCCTTCTCGGCGCGACTGACGCTTATGTTGCCCGCCCGTTCTACTACTTGGGCGGTTTGCTCGGGCTGTGCGCTGGCATCGTGGCCTTGCTGGCGGTCGCGGCGGGCTTGGCGATGATCAACATCTCGGTTGCCGAGCTGGCCAAGTTGTATGGCGCGCAGTTTTCACTCAGCCCGCTCGATGCGCGGTCCTGTGCGCTGCTGCTCTTAGTCAGTGTGGCGCTTGGGGTGATCGGGGCTTGGTTGTCGGTGAGGCGGGCGCTGCGGCTTGCGGGCTGACTAGACCAAATCGACTACCAACTTTTTGCCACACGCTTTCGCATATTTGCGCAAAGTTGCCAGTGATGGTGAATGCTTCCCTGTTGCGAGCGAACGTTCTAGCCTCGCCACCGCTGGCGCTAATGTACCCATGCGTTGAGCCAGTGCCGCTTGGGTGAGGCCAGCGTCCCGTCGGGCCCCAAGCAATGCATCAAGAAGATGACCCTCCTCGCGCTCGATACGCTCAACCTCAGTTTTAACCGCTGGCCGTGCCATCAGTTCGCGAATCAGTTGCTCATGTGTCTTCATTGCGAACGTCCTTCATTCGATTTAACGCGAGTTCAAGTGCCCTTTTGGGAGTTTTGCCAGTTTTCTTAACAAAGCTGTGCAGCATTATGATTCGACGACCAACCAGCGCGCAGTAGAACACTCGAGCAATTCCCTCCGCTCCCTTCAGCCTTAGCTCGAAAAGTCCCTGCCCCATAGACTTTGTGTGCGGCTCACCAAGATTAGGACCAACCACTGACATACGGGCGCTGAGCACCACGTAGCGGGCTGCCAAGGTCGCTGGCAGTGCCAGAATCTGCTTCTGCACGTTGATATCGTAGTAGGTGATCGAGTAGGCCATCTGATGCTAACAAATATGTTATTCGCACTCAAGGGAAACTCAGTCAGCTGCGGGTCACCCGGCCAGAATCGGTCGCGAAATGTCTTTTTTACAACCTCCTCGATGGAGATCAACAATTGTTAGTTTTTTAACCATGTTATTGACGGGCACGGGCTTAGCACTCCTCCCTGCAGAGTGCTAATATTTGCACTTGAAGTGTGGCTGATCCAGCCATTACGTGCATTTCCCTCAAAGGAGAACCAATGACAGCTTTGTCCGCATCGTCTGCCCTCGTGCCGGCCGGTC